>SKZC01000436.1 GCA_007127575.1 Gemmatimonadota bacterium | reverse complement strand
CCCAGCGCGGTAGTGATGGCGGTGAGAACCACGGGCCGGAAACGGGTCTTCCCTCCCTGCACCAGCGCTTCCCTCCGGTCCATTCCGTCCCGGTCCCGGAGGATGTCGATGTAGTCGATGAGGACGATGGCGTTGTTCACCACGATCCCGGCCAGCGAGATGATCCCCACACCAGTCATGATGATGACGAAGGGCATCTCGAAGAGGATGAGCCCCAGGAGAACCCCCATGGTGGACATGATCACGGAGGTGAGGATGATGAGGGGTTTCAGCACCGAGTTGAACTGGGAGACCAGGATGAACCCGATGAGCATGAGGGCCACCATGAAGGCCAGGGTGAGGAACTCCTGGGCCTCCGTCTGGTCTTCCATCTGTCCGGTGTATCGGAGGGTGTAGCCCGGGGGAAGCCCTTCCGCCACGAAGGAGGCCAGCTCCTCCTGAACCTCCGCCAGCACGGCGTTGGAGTTGAACCCGGCCCGGACGTCGGAGCTCACGGTGGCCATCCGGTCCATGTCCTTTCGTCGGATGGAGCCCAGTCCGGTGCCCACCTCCCACTCCGCCACGGAGAGGAGGGGAACCTGGATCCCGCCGTCGGCCACCACGGTGAGCTCCTCTAGGGCGGAGAGCTCACTCCGGTACTCCTCCGCCAGCCGGACGTTGATGTCGAACTCATCGTTTCCGGTCCGGTACTTCGCCGCTTCGATCCCCTGTATGGCCCCCCGGATGGCCCACCCTACATCCTGAGTGGAGAGGCCGTAGAGGACGGCCCGCTCCCGGTCCACCCGCACGGAAAGCTCCGGCCGGGCGTCGTCCATGTCGCTCTCCAACCCGTCCAGCTTCTGGATCACCGGGGCGTTCCGGAGGATGGAGAGAGTCCGGTCCGAGAGCTCCTGGAGGATGGCGGGGTCGGGGCCGGCGATTTCGATGTTCACGGGGAGCCCCTGCGGGGGCCCCATGTCTTCCCGGTCCACGGAGATCTCGGCTCCCGCCACATCCAGCCCGAGTCCGGCCTGGAGGAGGGCCAGGGTCTCAAAGGAGTCCTGGGAGCGGTCCTCGTAGTCCAGGAAGGAGAGGGAGATCTGCCCCCGGTTCGTGCCACCGGAGGTGCCCATCATCATGTTCCCGGACCCTCCCACGGTGGCCACCACCGACTGGACGTCCTGGTAGCCGGACATGTCGGGCAGCTCCGCCTCCAGCCGCTGGACGATGCGGTCCGTGAACTGGGCCCGGCTTCCCACCGGCGCCTCCACGTTCACCCAGGCTCGCGCGGGGGGAACTCCTTCGGGGAAGAACTCCAGCCCGTGATTGAAGCGGGCGAAGGCCGCCACGGTGACGATGAAGAGCCCGAACGTCCCGGCCATGACCAGAGCGCGGTGGTTCAGAGCCCACCGCAGGGTCCCTTCGTACCGCGCCACGATCCAGGGAAGGAGGCGGGTCTGGAAGGCTTGCCCCGCCCGATCCAGGAGGAAGACGTGGAGGGCATAGGCCCCCACGGCGGTCCCGGCCAGGAGTCCGGCGGTGAGGAGGTTCTGGCTCCCCACCACCAGGAGCACCAGGGCCGCCACACCCCAGAGCGTCCACCGGGCCGCCGGGGTGAGGGTGCCCCCTCGGGTGTCCTCCCGACCGGGATCGGGTTCCCCTTCAGGGGTCTTCGTCTCCACCCGCATAAAGAGGGCGCAGAAGGTGGGAAGGATGACCAGGGCGGTGAAGAGGGAGCTGGAGAGGGTGACGATGAGGGTAAGGGGGAGAAAGCCCATGAACTCCCCCACGATCCCGGGCCAGAAGAGAAGAGGAGTGAAGGCGGCCAGGGTGGTGGCGGTGGCTCCTATGACGGGAAGCGCCACCTCTCCCGTGGCCTTGGCGGCCGCCTGGCCGCGGTCCCACCCCTCCTCCATGAACCGGTAGATGTTTTCCACGATGACGATGGCGTTGTCCACTAACATCCCCAACGCCAGGATCAGGGAGAAGAGCACCACCATGTTCAGGGTGATCCCCATGATCCCCAGGACGATGAAGGAGAGGAGCATGGAGGTGGGGATGGCCAGCGCCACGAAGACGGAGGTCCGGACTCCCAGGAAGAAGAGGAGAACGGCCACGATGAGGATGAGCCCGGAGATGATGGAGTTCTCCAGGGTGCTCACCATGGCGTGAATGTCCTGGGACATGTCCCCGGTGATGCTCACCTGGGTGGTGGGGGGGAAGGACCCCTCCATCTCGGCGATGGCCTCCTTCACGGCCCCGGCGGTGGCGATGATGTTGGCCCCGGAGCGCTTCACCACGTCCAGGGTCACCACCGGCGCCCCGTTGAGACGGGCGTAGCTCGTCCGTTCGGCGAAGCCGAAGTCCACGTCGGCCACGTCCCGGATGTATACGGCCCTCCCGTTGGCGCTGGTCACCACCAGGTCCTCGATGACGGAGGGGTCCACGAACTCCCCGTCCACTCGAACCAGATAGTCCAAGCTGCCCACCTCGATGGAGCCTCCGGGCACGTTCACGTTCTCGTTCCGGATGGCGTCTACCACATCGTTCAGCGCCAGTCCGTAGTACTTGAGGCGAGGAAGGGAGACGTCCACCCGGACCTCTCGCTCCAGCCCACCCGAGAGGTCCACCCGGAGGATCTGGGGGATCTGCTCCAGGCGGTCCTGAAGCTCTTCACCAAGATCCTTCAGGCGTACCAGACCATACTCCCCGGCCAGGTTCACCTGCATGATGGGGAACTCGGCGAAGTTGAACTCCATGATGCTGGGGTCTTCCGCATCCGACGGGAGGTCCGCCTTGGCCAGGTCCACCTTCTCCCGGACCTGTGCCATGGCCTCGTCCAGGTTCACCGAAGTCGCGAACTCAGCGGTGATGCTGGAATAGCCCTCCACCGAGGTGGAGCGGAGCTCCCGGATCTCCGAGATCCCGCTGATCTCGTCCTCCAGGGGCCGGGTGATGAGGGTCTCCATGTCCGAGGGCGAGACCCCGGGATACACGGTGTTCACCGCGATGAAGGGGATCTCGATCTCCGGCGCCGCTTCCCGGGGGATGGCCTCGTAGGCCGTG
>SKZC01000406.1 GCA_007127575.1 Gemmatimonadota bacterium | reverse complement strand
TTCAGCTCCGCGTACAGGGCCAACCGGTCGGCCTCCACCCCAACGGAGCGGAAGAGCGAGCGGAAGAGGATCAAGAAGAAGTATTCCTGAAGAAAGGCGATACTGCGTGCCCCTTCCACCGACTCCGGCGTCAGCATCTCACCGGCAGTCTCCAGGAACTGGGGGTCGATGAGCCGGCCGAGATCGTCCACCACCCGGGAAACGGCTTCGGACTGGGCCAGAACGGAGGGTTCAAGTCGCTCCCAGATCCCCTCGTCACGGAGGAGTTCCACGGCGGCGTCAGACCGGAACACCGGAGAGAGTGTCATAGCTGGCAAACTCTGTTCGTCACTGAGCGAGAAGTGGGCGGCAGAGTCGGCCCCGCCCCCCGGCTGGGGGACGGTCGCCCTCTGCATCACGAGCTGGACGGCCCTCAATCTACCCCACCCCCGGGTGCCTTCGCCATGTGGTCTCCCGCCAGCTTCAACCCCAGAAGTGTGAGGAGGGGTTCCACGAGGGAGATAGTGCGGCTGTGCCCAGCCAGCACCGGAGCGTACCCACCTGTGGCAACCACGAGGGCGTCGGGGCGATCCCATTCGGCTCGGAGCCGGTCCACGATCCCATCGATGGCATCCACGGCTCCGTAGAAGATACCGCTTTGAAGGCAGGTCTCCGTCCGACGACCCAGCACCTGCGGAGGGGGACGTAGCTCCACCCGGGGCAACTTGGCGGTCCTGCCCGCCAACCATTCTCGCCCCGCCTCGATGCCCGGTGCGATGACCCCCCCCAGAAACTCCCCTTCTGCGGTGATGCAGTCGTACGTCGTCGCGGTGCCCAGGTCCACTACGATGGTGTCTCGCCGGTAGAGCTTTGATGCGGCGAGGGTATTCACGACTCGGTCCGCTCCCACGGTCCTGGGCTCCTCCACGGAGAGCCGAATGGGCAGAGGCGAGTCGGCATCTACCACCAGGACGGGGCCGTCCACCAGCTCCTCCAGCGCCTCCACCAATGGCTGTGTGACGGTAGGAACCACTGAGCCGACCACCCCCCTGCGCAAGAGCCGGTCCCCCGGGCGTGAGGCCAGGAGGGATCGGACCAGGAGGAGAAACTCGTCCGGCGTCCGGGGAACGGGGGTGCTGACCCGCCAATCGTGTTGGACCTCCAGCTCCTCCGTGGGGACGAGGCCCAGGACGGTCTCCGTGTTCCCCACATCCACCACCAGATCCATGCCACTCCCCTCTTCTCGCGTCATTCCCGTCCCTTCGAGGCGGCCATGGACGGCCAGGGTTCTCCGCCGCGGTCGAGGAGGGGCCGAACGCTCCCCGCCCGGACCCGTACCACAGCCCCCTCCACCTCCAACGCCAAGCTCCCATCGGACTCGATTCCCAACGCGCGCCCCTTGAGCCCCGTGGAGCACTGCACCCCATGGCCCAGGAGGGCGTCCCGGCGCGTCAATCCTTCCCGAGCCCGGTCCGAAAGGATCCCCGTGGCAGGCTCCATGCCCTGAAGCCCACGGAGGATGGCCCCCGCCAGCTCTCCTCGGGAAACCGCCCCCGCACCACTCTCCGCCAGAGACCCGGCCCGCTGCCGAAGCTCCGGCGGAAAGTCGGCGAGGCGCTGGCGGATGTTCACACCCACTCCCGCCACGACCCATCTCCGGCCCGGGGAGCGGCCCCCTTCACAGAGAATCCCCCCCACCTTTCTTCCCTCCACGACCAGATCGTTGGGCCATTCGATCCCCACCTTGGGAACGCCGGCAGTCCGCTCCACTCCCTCCGCCACCACCAGACCCACCAGGAGAGGAAGCACGGGTCCCCACTCCTGCGGTTCACCCGCGGCGCCCGGATTCGGCGGGAGAAGGGTGGAGAGCCAGAGCCCGAGCCCAGACGGCGAGTGCCACGACCTTCCGGAGCGCCCCCGCCCCCGGCGCTGCTCCTCGGCCAGAACCGTCGTGAAGGGCGGATACCCCGCCTGAGCCAGCTCCCGCACTCGATCGTTGGTGGACCCCAGGGAAGACCAGATCTCCAAGTGAGGCACCGACCATCGCTCCCGCCAGAGGGCCTCCGCCTCCCCTTCCCACCAGGGTAGCACTCGGTCCTCGGAGCCCGAGTACCCCCCACTCACGGCGCCCCCTGCATACCGCCATCCGAGGTCCGAAGCTGCAGAGAGAAATCCGCCGAAGGGGCGGAGTGGGTGAGGGCGCCTACGGAGATCAGATCCACCCCGGTCTCCGCCACCTCCCGTGCGGTCTCCAGGTCGATCCCTCCCGAAGCCTCCAGGAGGGGCCGGTGGGCGGACATGCGATCCGCCCGGGCCACCGCCTCCTTCATGAGGGCGGGAGGCATATTGTCCAGGAGGATCCTGTGGGGTCCTCCACCCAACGCCTCCTCCAGCTCTTCCAGGTTCGTGACCTCGATCTCCACCTCAAGCCCGGCCTGATTCCGGGACGTCGCCCGCTCCAGCGCGGCCCGGACCCCACCGGCAGCGGCAATGTGGTTTTCCTTGATGAGCACCATGTCGAAGAGTCCCATCCGGTGGTTCTCACCCCCTCCGGCTCGCACAGCGGCCTTTTCCAGGACTCGCAAGCCAGGCGTAGTCTTCCGGGTGTCCACGATCCGTGCCCCGGTCCCCTCCACCGCCTCCACGAACCGCCGGGTGAGGGAGGCGATCCCTGAAAGGTGACCCAGTAGGTTCAAGGCCACCCTCTCTCCCGTGAGAACTCCACGGGAGGGCCCTTCCACGGCCATCACCACCTCCCCGGGCCGGGCATCCTCTCCGTCGGCGATCCGAACCTCCACAGTCAAGGCCGGATCCAGCTCCCGGAATACCGCCGCAGCCACCTCCGCTCCCGCCACCCGGAGAGGCTCTTTGGCCATCAGCTCCCCCCGACCCAGATCCCCCTCCGGGACCGTCCACAACGTGGTCCAATCCCCGGCACCCACATCTTCGTGGAGCGCCCGGGCGACGAACTCGCGGATCCAGGGGTCCGCTCCCCCGGCCGAGCCGGCCACCACGCTTCCGTCCCTCACCGGCGGCCCCCCACTCCCTCCGCCACCGCGTCCTCCAGC
>SKZC01000221.1 GCA_007127575.1 Gemmatimonadota bacterium | reverse complement strand
AGCGCCGGAAAGTGTTGAAGGGGTGGAAAAAGCCTCGCCGCTTCCACCGGAATCTGGTGGTCATCGGGGCCGGATCGGCGGGCCTGGTGACGGCGTACATCGCCGCGGCCGTGAAGGCCAAGGTGAGCCTCATCGAGCGGGACCGGATGGGGGGAGACTGCCTGAACACCGGGTGCGTCCCATCAAAGAGCTTGATCCGCTCCGCCAAGTACCTCTCCCACATCCGCAGGCACGAAGAGTTCGGGATCCGGAAGGCGTACGCCGAGCACCACCTGTCGGACGTGATGGACCGGGTGGAGCGGGTGATCGCCGCCATCGAGCCCCACGATTCGCCGGAGCGTTACCGGGGACTGGGCGTGGACGTGATCCAGGGGGAGGCGAAGATCGTGGGTCCGTGGTCGGTGGAAGTGAACGGGAAGGTCCTTCATACCCGACACATCGTGGTGGCCACCGGGGCGCGGCCGGCCGTTCCCCCCATCCCCGGACTTGAGGACGTGGGCTATCACACTTCCGACACCATCTGGTCGCTCCGGGAAGACCCGGGTCGCCTCCTGGTCCTCGGGGGAGGGCCCATAGGGTGCGAGCTGAGCCAGGCCTTCAGTCGGCTGGGTGCCGAGGTGACTCAGGTGGAGATGCTTCCCCGGATCCTGAATCGAGAGGACCCGGAGATCTCGGAGCTCCTGGAGCAAACGCTGGCAGGCGAAGGGGTGAGGGTGCTCACAGGCCACCGGGTCACCGAGTTCGAGGTGGACGACGATGGCACCAAGCTGGCTACCGTAGTGACGGAAGACGGCTCCCAGCAACTTCCCTTCGATACGCTTCTCGTGGCGGTGGGCCGACAGGCACGGGTGGAGGGCTTCGGCCTGGAGGATGTGGGGGTGGAGGTGGAGAACGGCCGGATCGCCACGGACCCATACCTACGCACCCGGGTCCCCACCATCTACGCAGCGGGTGACTGTGTGGGGCCCTACCAGTTCACCCATGCTGCCGCGCATCAGGCCTGGCATGCTGCGGTGAACACCCTCTTTTCCAATCCTCTCAAGCGCTTCAAGGTGGACTACTCCACCCTTCCCCATGCCACCTACACCGACCCCGAAGTGGCCCGGGTGGGCCTGAACGAGGCGGAGGCACAGGAGCAGGATGTGGACTACCAGGTCACCCGTTACGACATGGGGGGGCAGGATCGTGCCCTTACCGAGGAGGAGGCGAAGGGATTCGTGAAGGTGCTGACCCCTCCAGGGAAGGACCGGATTTTGGGGGCCACGGTAATGGGCCCCAGTGCCGGAGAGCTCATCGCCCAGTTCTCCCTGGCCATGAAGAATGGCATCGGCCTGAACAAGATCTTGAGCACCATCTACCCCTACCCGACCCTCTCTGAGGCGAACAAGGCGGTGGCGGGAGAGTGGAAGAAGGCGAACGCACCCGCGGGGGCCCTGAAGCTGTTGGAGCGATACCACGGCTGGAGGGCCTCAGACGAAGGAGAACCCTGACCGCCGCCTCGAGGAAGAGGGTCGCCCCCCGCTCCGGGATCGGCGAGCGGGCGGCCCAGCCCGTCAGGACGGGGCCGGCTTGTTCAGAACGAGCCAGTAAAGCCCCAGGAGCCGGACGGCCTCGGCGAAGTCGGAAAAGTCCACCGGCTTCCGAACGTAGCTGTTGGCACCCAGAGAGTAGCCCTCCACCCGGTCCCGGTCCTCGTCTGACGAGGTGAGGATTACCACCGGTAAGAACCGGGTCCGCTCTACCCGCCGGATTTCCCGGAGCACCTCGAGCCCACCCATCTTCGGGAGCTTGAGGTCCAGAAGGATCAGGGAGGGGAGCTCCCCGGAGTCCGGGCCGAAGGCCCCGCCGCCGTGGAGGAGATCGAGAGCCTCCTGCCCGTCCCGGGCCACCATGATCTCATTGGCGATTTGGCTTCGCTGGAAAGCTCGGAGGGTGAGGGCCACATCGTCCTCGTTGTCCTCCACCAGGAGAATCTTGTCCATCTGCACGAACCTCGGACTTGGGGGAAGGGCGAGACTTCTACGACGATTCCGCCTCCGGCAATCTGAGCTGTGCCGCCGGCGTGAAAAAGGACCGCCGATACCACAGCACCACCAAAACTGCGGTCAGGGCCACCGCTCCGGCCAGCATGAACATGACCACGATCTGGTAGCGCACCGCCGTCAGAGGAGACACCCCGGCCAGGATCTGACCCGTCATCATTCCGGGCAGGGACACGACTCCCACCACCATGAGGCTGTTGATGGTGGGAATGAGGGCTGCGGTGAGGGAGAGGCGAACGGGTCGCCGGGCCGCCCGGGTGGTGGACGCCCCCAGGGCCAGATAGGCCTCGATCTCCTGCCTCCGGTTGTCCATCTCCCCGTCCAGACGCTCCGCCGCCAGGGCCGCGGCGTTCATGGCGTTTCCCACGATCATTCCGAAAAGGGGGATGAGGTAGCGGGGATTGTACCAGGGATCCACCTGAACCACCGCCGCGCCTACGTAGATCAGGGTCAGCCCCGAGCCCGCCAGGATGGCCACGCCGGTAATGCCGTAGAGAAACCGGCTGGGCCGGGCTTGCCGGCCCACCGCCGCGTGGGTAGCTACGGCGACCATGATGAGGAGGGCGGCGATGACCAGGTACCAGCGGTCCAGGGCGAAGATGTAGATCAGCACGTAGCCCACGAGGACCAGCTGTACCACCGTCCGGAAGGCCCCCACGAGGAGGTCCCTACCCAGTCCCAGCCCCTGAACCCGGGACACCCCGATGGCGATGAGGATCAGGCCGGCGGCGAGACCCAGATCGAACCAGGCGAGGTCGATGATGGGAGCGTCCATCACGTCCCCGGTCTGGCCCATTACGCCCCCTGCCCGTCTCTGGTGGGGAGGAGCTCTCCGGCGCCCCCGGTCCGGGCCACTCGTCCCTCTTCCAGGAGGAGGACGAGGTCCGCCATCTGCCGCGCTTCTTCCAGTCTGTGGGTGGAGACCACCACGGTAAGCCCTCGCCGGGCGCTCATTTCCCGGATCGTGCCCACCACTCGATCCGCCGTCTCGGCATCCAGCGCGGAAGTGGGCT
>SKZC01000040.1 GCA_007127575.1 Gemmatimonadota bacterium | reverse complement strand
CCGGAGTGGTGGTGGACAGCACCTGGATCACCCGGGACCCCTCGGGCCGGGCCCAGCCCAGGCCCCTGGCCGACGCTCGGGTGGAGCTGGCGGGAACGGCGTTCCGGGCCGAGACGGACGGAGAGGGGGCGTTCCGGATGGAGGGGATCCCGGAAGGGGGCTACCGCCTCCTCTTCCACCACCCGAGGCTGGACTCGCTGGGGCTGGAGCCCCTGGGCGTGGACGCCCGGGTGGCCCCCGACGGCTCGCTGACGGTGGACGGGGAGGCCGGGGAGGCGGCGCTGGCCATCCCCTCCACCTTCAGCCTCCTCCAGCAATTCTGTCCGGACCGGGAGCCGGAGACCGGAGCCGTCACCGGCCGGGTGGTGCGGCCCGACGGGACTCCGGCGGAAGGGATGGAGGTGGAGGTGAGTTGGAGTCGGTTCTGGTACCCGCCGTTCCCCGGGGCCCAACCGGTCATCCAGGAGACCCTGGACGGGGTACGAGTCTCCGTGGAGGAAGGAGGCCGCTACCGGGTCTGTAACCTCCCCGGCGACGCTCCCACCGTCCAGCTTCGGGCCTGGGACCCGGAGTCGGAGGAGGGCGGGCCGGAGGTTCGGCTCAACCTCCTGCCGTCGGAGTTGGCCGAAGAGGTCCTCATCCTCCCGCACCCGAATCCGTGATGGTCGACGCTCATCCACTCCCCTCGCCTCAGCGCAGGAGCCCATGACACCCCCTCATTCCGTCGTGCCCGAGCCGGACGGAATCCCCGATCCGGAGCGAGGTGGCCGCACCGTGGAGGAGCGGTTCTCTCGCCGGGTGGTGATGAACGTGCCCAGTCGGCACAACGAAAAGCTCCGGACCCTTCTGGAGGAGGTGAACCGGGACGACGACCTCTACGCCCTGTGGCTGGCGGGCAACGTCACCGCCATCGAGCGGCTGGGGATGACGGACCACGGCCCCGTGCACGTGAAGATCGTCACGAACATCGCCGTGCGCCTCCTTCGCCTCCTCATGGACGGGGGGGTGAGCCCGGCGGTGACCGAGCATTACGGGCTGGGCCAGGACGACGCCGAAGTGGTGGTGGCCATGGCCGCCCTCTTCCACGACCTGGGGATGTCCATCCACCGCTCCGACCACGAGAGCTACTCCCTCTTCCTGGCCCACGAAAAGCTGAAGGGACTCCTCCCCCTCATCTACGATGAGCGGACGGCGGCGGTGGTGCGCTCCGACATCCTCCACGCCATCATCGGCCACCGCTCCGGAGGAAGCCCTCTGACGGTGGAAGCCGGGGTCGTGCGGGTGGCCGACGCCCTGGACATGGCCAAGGGCCGCTCCCGGATCCCCTTCGAGGCGGGCTCCATGAGCATCCACTCCGTCTCCGCTGCCGCCATCGAGTCCGTCCGGCTGGAGGCGGGCGAGACCACCCCCGTGCGCCTGGTGGTGGAGATGTCCAACTCTGCCGGGGTATTTCAGGTGGACACCCTCCTCCGGGACAAGCTTCGGGGAAGCGGGCTGGAGCCCCACCTGGAGGTGGAGGCCGTCCTGAAGGGAGAGGAAGAGAAGACCTTGTTTCGCCGGTTCCACTTTTGAGATCTTGCGGAAAGCTCGGCTCCTCGGGGCCGATCCCGCGCCCCAGATAGGAGGCTCCATGACGCTGCGTATTCGACTGCCCTTCCTTCCCGCCGCCCTGGCGCTGGCCCTGGCCGCCGGAGGTGCCGCCGGCTGCGGCTCCGACGCCCCGGAGGCGGGAGCCGCCTCCCCGGACGAGGGCCAGACCCCGCCGGAGGAGGAGCAGGCCTTCGACCTCTCCGAGCTGGGCTTCGACCGGGGCTCGGAGGAAGCGCCCATCCAGATCATCGAGTTCAGCGACTACGGGTGCGTCCACTGCCAGGCCTTCCACCGGGACACCTATCCCGCCCTTCACGACGAGTTCGTGGAAGAGGGGAAGGTGGTGTGGAAGTACATCCCCATCTCCATCGCCGGCTTCCCCAACGCGGACCGGGCCGCCCAGGCCGGGGTGTGCGCCGGGGAGCAGGACCGGTTCTTCGACCTCTCCTCCCTCGTCTACCGGGAAGCTGAGGCGTGGACGGAGGCCTCGGACCCCGTCCCCGTTTTCACGGAGGTGGCGGAGGAAGCGGGGTTGGACCTGGAGGCTTTCGAGGCGTGCATGGCTGACGACGCCTCCCTGGCCCGGGTGCACGAGAACAGCCAACTGGCCACGGAGATCGGGGTCCGAGGCACCCCCACCTTCGTGGTGAACGGGATGCCCGTGCAGGGAGCCCCCTCGCTGGAAGCGTTCCGGGATGCCCTGAACCAGATGGTGGAGGAGATCGAAGCCGCCACCGGCTGAGGCCGGCGTCCGAGCCTGCCCCGGAGCCCGGAGGATGAACCTGGACGGGGCCCGGCGCCGGAGACGAGGGGCCCAGGGTGCGGGGGTGCTGGCGGCGGCGCTGGCTCTGGTGGGCTGCACGGGCCCCTTCGTGGCGGCCCCCGTCTGCACGCCCACCTCGGGCCTCATCCCCCTCCCGCCGGAGGCTCGAGAGAGCTCGGGGGTGGAGGGGGTGGCGGGAGACGCCCAGGCGTTCTGGACCCACAACGACTCCGGGTGGGACGCCGTCCTCTTCGCCGTAGACCGGGAGGGCCGGCTCCTGGGAGAGGTGGAGGTGGAGGGGGCCCGGAACCGGGACTGGGAGGATCTGGCGGCCGGGCCCTGCCCGGAGGAGGGAGGGGGCGCCCGCTGCCTCTACATCGCCGACACCGGGGACAACCGCCTGGTGCGAACCGACCCCGCGGTCTACCGCGTGGTGGAGCCCGTCCCCGGCCGGGACGAACGGGTCCGGGCCCGGCGCTTCCCCATCCGGCTCCCCCACGGCCCCCGGGACATGGAGGCCCTGTACGTCCTTCCCGGGGAGCGACTCTTCTTCGTCACCAAGGGCCGGGCCGGGCCCGTGGAGCTCTACCGCTACCCAGGGCCCCTTCAGGAAGGGGTGCCCGTGGAGCTGGAGCGGATCCAGACCCTGACCCGGCCCCCCCGAGCGTTTCCCTCCCTGGTCACCGGCGCCGCCTCCCATCCACAGGG
>SKZC01000136.1 GCA_007127575.1 Gemmatimonadota bacterium | reverse complement strand
GAGTGTTGGGACCCGGACACCGTCTACGAGCAGGGAATGGAAGTGATCAAGGAGCCGGGCAACATGATCGGACCGACCCAACAGGGTTTCGGAGATCTCATCGCCGAGGACCCGGACGCGATCTGGGACGAGGCGAAGGAGTGCGTCACCGACAAGAACGGGGGCCCCTGCCGGGGAAGTCCCCGGATCCGCCCCATGCTCATGTTCAACCCGGAGGACTGGCCCGACATCGACAACGGGGCCAAGCCGGTGACGGTCCAGAATTTCGTCGGGGTCTTCGTGGAGTCCCTGGAGGGTCAGGGGGACGTCTGGGTCCGCTTTGTCAACTACACCGGGGTGAACCCCGCTCCTGAGTGGAGCCTCACCTCCGCTCTCCCTCGTGTCCTCCGAATCGTCGAGTGAAATGAACGAAGAACACCAGCACGAAAAAGTGAGTGGGTCGGGGGGGACGCCGCTGGCCTGCGCCGTCATTTCCACGGACTCTGCGTTCCGGGAGCGTATGAAGGAAGTTCTGGTCGAAGAGCCGGAAGTTGAGCTCCGGCTCGTCCTGGAGGACTCCTTCACTCGGATCATGGATCCCCAGTTGAAGGCTCTCCGGGAGGTGGCTCCCGACCTGGTCTTCGTGGATCTCTCCTCGGACCCTCAGGTGGGTCTTCGGTTCGTCCAGTTTCTGGTGGACTCCTCCCTGGCCAAGGCCGTGGTGGGAGCCGGAAGCGCCTCCTCCCCCGAGCTGCTCCTGCAGGCCATGGAAGTGGGGATGCTGGAGTTTCTTCCCACGCCGCTGGACCCCCATCGAGTCCGGGCGGTGGTGGGACGGGTTCGTCGGCGGAGCAGCGGACGGACCGAGGTGGAGCGTCGGCGGTCTCCGGGGCGGATTCTGTCCGTGTTCAGCCCCAAGGGGGGAGCCGGGGCCACCACGTTGGCTGTGAACCTGGCCGTGGAGATCCACCGGATCTCCCGAAAGCGCACGCTCCTCTTGGATCTGGATCTGGAGCTGGGGGAGACGGCGCTCCTCCTGGGGATGGAGCCGAGGTTCAGCACCGTAGATCTGGTCCTGAACGACCATCGCATGGACGAGGGACTTCTGGCCTCGTACATCGAACGGGACGACTCGGGCCTCGAGGTCCTGGCCGCGCCCTACGAGCCCGGCGACGTGGGGGTTCTGGAGGTAGAGCGTCTGGCGCCCATCCTGTCCTTCCTTCGGGACCGCTACGACTACGTCGTCCTGGACCTCCCCACCTCCCTGAACCCCGTGACCCTCCGAGCTGCGGAGGTCTCGGATCGGGTCCTCATGGTGGCGACTCCCGACCTCCAGTCCGTTCGCAACGTGAACCGGTCCCTGAATCGAATCCGAGAGTTGGGAGCCGGACGCGGCGAGGACTGGGTCCAGCTCGTGGTGAACCGGGACGGCCCCCAGGCGTCCCTTCCCGGGCCGGAGGTGGAGCGAACCCTGGGGATGAAAGCCGCGGCCACCCTGGCCGACGAGCCTCGACGACTTCAAGGGGCCCTGCATGACGGACGTCCGTTGGCATTGCAGACCCGCTCCCGGTACGGGGACGACGTGCGTGGCCTGGCTTCCCGGATCACCGGGGTCGAGCTCGCCCCGAAGTCCCGCCTTCCCTTCGTGAATGCGCTCTTCGGGAAGCGTTCCGGCAAGAGCTCGCAGGGGACCGAGCGGACGAACGGTAGTCCTGACACAGGGAGGGGGTCATGAACGAGGTCGATTTCGGAAGTGGAGGAGCCCGGCCACCGGGAGATGGGCCGCGGCCGGTACCCCGTCCACCGTGGGAGTCGGCGGGTTCCGGCGGGACCGACGAAGGGGGTCCGGGGCCGGTTTCGGGAGAGGTTCCCCGGAGGGACCTGCGGGGCGGGGCTCGGACCGAAGTGGAGGAGCTCAAAGCGCGGATTCATCGGAATCTTCTGGAGCGGCTGAACCTGGCGGCGCTGGCCCAGCGCGAGCGAAGCGCAGCCGAACAGGAGGTGGGCGGACTGGTCCGGGGGATGTTGGACCGGGAGAACACCCCGCTGAACATGGCGGAACGGGAACAGGTGGTGGAGCAGGTGGTGCACGAGATCTTCGGTCTCGGCCCGTTGGAGCCCCTCCTGAACGACCCCTCCGTCTCCGACATCCTGGTGAACGGGGCTCGGCAGGTCTTTATCGAGCGCGACGGCCGTCTCCACCCCACCGAGGTCACCTTCAAGAACGACCAGCACCTCCTTCAGGTGCTGGACCGGATCGTGTCTGCAGTAGGCCGGCGCATCGACGACTCGTCTCCCATGGTGGATGCCCGGCTCCAGGACGGATCCCGGGTCAACGCCATCATCCCTCCATTGGCGCTGGATGGGCCACACATCTCCATCAGGAAGTTTCGCCGGGACGTGCTCTCCACGGAGGATCTCATTCGGAACGGCTCCCTGAGCGAATCCATGCTGGAGTTCCTCCAGGGGGCGGTGAAGGCCCGACTGAACGTCCTGGTTTCGGGAGGAACGGGGTCGGGAAAGACCACCTTCCTCAACGCCCTCTCCGAGTCCATCCCCCACTCGGAGCGGATTGTCACCATCGAAGATTCGGCGGAGCTCCAGCTCCGCCAGCCCCACACGGTCCGCCTGGAAACCCGGCCTCCGAACATCGAGGGGGAGGGCGCCGTGGACCAGCGAAGGTTGGTCATCAACGCTCTCCGGATGCGACCGGACCGGATCATCCTGGGGGAGGTCCGGGGGGCGGAGGCCGTGGATATGCTCCAGGCCATGAACACCGGGCACGACGGTTCCCTCACCACCCTGCACGCCAACTCTCCTCGGGACGCTCTGTCCCGGTTGGAAACCATGGTCCAGATGGCGGGACTGAACCTGGGGGAGGCGGCCATGCGGAGGCAGGTTGCTTCCGCCATCGACCTGGTGATCCATCTGGCCCGGCTCTCCGACGGAAGTCGCCGGGTCATGTGCGTAGCCGAGGTGGTGGGGATGGAGGGGGAGGTGGTGACCATGCAGGACCTCTTCCTCTTTGAGCGGCAGGGGGTGGGTGAGGATGGGAACGTGCTGGGACGCTTCCGTGCCACCGGG
>SKZC01000131.1 GCA_007127575.1 Gemmatimonadota bacterium | reverse complement strand
GTCGTTGCGCACCGTGCCGGCTCCGAGGTAGGGGCGGCCCGGCAGGGCAGCCAGGTTGGGGCCCGCACGGGGGCCGGGCCCACGGAACCGCCCACGAGATGGTGCTCCGGGTGGCCGCCCTGGAGGGACGATTGGAGCGGCTGGATCAGGCCCTGGGCCAGAGCCCGGTCTGGCCTGCGGGAGACCGCCCCTACCTCTACGGGGCCCGGTTCTTCCAACACCTCATCGAGGAGTACGGAGAGGGGGCGGTGGCGGCGTACACCGAGGCGGTGGTCCGGCAGTGGATTCCGTACCGCATGAACGCCGCGGCCCGCGCCGGGCTGGGGGTATCCTTCAGCGAGGCCTGGGAGGCGTGGGTCCGGGGCCTGGAGGAGGAGGCCCGGGCCCTGGCCGATTCCCTGGCGGGGTTGGCGCCCCTCACCCGGCCCGAACCCCTCACCCGTGAGGGACGCTTCACCCTGCATCCCGCTTCCGGAAGCGGCTCCGACTCCATGGTCTACTTCCGCTCCGACGGCCTGAGCGATCCGCAACTTCGGCAGATGGCGCCGGACGGGTCAGGGGACCGCTTCCTGATGCGGGTGAATGGGGGCACGGTTCCGTCCGTGGATTCCTCGGGGCGGGTCCTTTTCTCCCAGCTCGAGTACCAGGACCCGTACCACCTCTACGGAGACCTCTACCTCCGGCAGCCTGGAGGAGAGGTGGGGCGGATCACCCGGGGAGCTCGACTGAGTCAGCCGAGCTTCCACCCAGGAGGTGGGGAGGCCGTGGCGGTTCAGGAAGGGGAGGGGACGAACCGCCTCGTCCGGGTGGAGCTGGAGGGCGGGGAGGTGGAGCCGCTGGTGGAGGGGGCGCTGGAGCGGCACTGGGCCTACCCTCGCTGGTCTCCCGACGGACGGTGGATCGCCGCGGCCCGCTGGAGCCGGGAAGGTCGGTTTCAGGTGGTGGTCCTGGACGGGGAGACCGGGGAGCTCCTCCACACCCTTCCGGAAGCCGGCCCCATGGACACCTCCCCCTCCTGGAGTCCCGACGGGAGCCACCTGCTGTGGAGCTCGGACCGGACCGGGATAGCCAACCTCTACGCCGTATCCGTGAACCCGGAGACCGCCGAACCCGGCCCCGTTCGGCAGGTGACGAACCTACTCGGTGGCGCCCTCTTCCCTTCGGTGGACGCTCAGGGGCGCTGGATCCTCTTCTCTTCCTACGGGGCCGACGGTTGGGACCTGGTGCGGATTCCCTTCGATCCCCGGTCCTGGATGGAGCCACTCCCCCGGGACCCAAGGTACATCCACGAAGAGAGCTCCTGGGAGCCTCCTGCGGTGCAGGTGGGGGAGGCTCGGGACTACTCTCCCGTGAGAACGCTCCTCCCCCGCTACTGGGAGCCCTGGCTTCGGGCCGGGGAAGAGGCGGAGGAGGTGGAGGTGGTGGCCCCTGCGGCGGGAATCCGGACCTCGGGGAGGGATCTTCTGGAGCGCCACCGCTACAGTGGGGTGGTCCTCCTGGGGCGGGCCCCCTCCGGGAACCAGTGGTGGGGCCGGGCCTCCTACGAGTGGGCGGGGCTGGCCACCCCCATCCTGGGGATCTCGTACGAACGGGAGCACGAGGCCCTCTCCCCCTTTACCGCCCTTGTGGGCGAGGAGGAGCGGGAGGAGCGCTTCTACCCCCACGCCCGGGAGGAATCCATGGTGCTCTCCTCCCTTTTCACCCACCGTCGCGTGCGCCGGGTGGCCAACCTCCTCGTGTCGGGACGTCACCTCACCCAGCGGATCCACCTCCTGGATGGGGAGGGGGCCCGGTCCCCCTTTGAGGTGGCCCGACCTCGGCGGACCTTCCTGGAGGCACGCGTCAGCGGCTCCGTCTCCACGGCTCGGCGCCACGCCTTCTCCGTGGGAGCCGAGAAGGGGGCCGCGGCTACGGTACGCCTCCGGGAGCGAAGGGAGCGGGCCCTCCCCGACTCCTTGGTGGGCGTTCGGGGCCGGGACGGAGGATTCCGGGACGCCGTGGGGGTGGTGCAGGCGTACCGCGGGGTCTCGGGTCCCGGCTACGCCAACCACGTGTTGGCCTTCCGGGGGGCGGTGGGTGCCGGGACGGGGTCCGGCGCCGGACCCGGTCACTTCCGGGTGGGAGGGGCTTCCGGGGGAAGGGATCCCTTCCTTCCGGGAGGGCCTCTGACGGGCACCGCCTTCCTCTTCCCGACCCGGGGCTATCCCTCGGGGGTACGGAGCGGAAGCCGAGCCTGGTCCGCCAGCCTGGAGTACCGCTTCCCCCTGGTGATCCTGCACCGGGGGTGGGGCGCCTTTCCCTTCCACCTGGACCGGCTGAGCGGCGGCCTCTTTCTGGACGCCGCCGGGGCGTGGGGACCGGACCCGCGGGAGGTGGGGGAGGGGACGGTGAGCTCGGCCGGAGCGGAGCTCTCCCTGGAGGCCCTTCCCTTCTGGCTCTCCGCCACCACCTTTCGGGCGGGTGTCGCCGCGCCCCTGGACGGGACCACCCGGCCCTCCCTCCACTTCCGGATCGGGCGGGCATTCTGAGATCCGAGACCGGAGCTCCAAGCCCTATGGCTCATCTGCCCCTCACCCTTTCGTCCCGATTTTTCAAGGCCCACGGCCTCGGAAACGACTACCTGGTCTTCTGCGCAGCGCCCGAGGGGTGGCTCCTCTCCCCCGCTGCCATTCAGGCCGTCTGCCACCGGGAGGAAGGAGTCGGCTCCGACGGGCTCGTGGCCCTCCTGGCCGGGGGGGAGGCAGGGGACGGCGCCGATCATGAGGCGAGCTCTCCCCTCGGGTCCCAGGACCGACCGTTCCCTCTTCGCATGTTCAACCCCGACGGTTCGGAGTTCGAGCGGAGCGGGAATGGGCTCCGGGTTCTGGGCGCCTTCCTGGCGTCCCAGGGGCTGGTGGAGGAGGGACCCTTCTTCGTGGAGTCGGGGGGGGACCGGATCCGGATGGAGGTCCTGGGGCGGGAGGAGGGTGGGGTCACCCACCTCTCCGTGGAGATGGGGAGGGCGGAGGTGACGCCGGAGAGCATCCATCTGGAGCCCGGCGTGGCGCTTCAGGAGGGAGGAGGTGAGCCGGACGCCGGTGGGAC
>SKZC01000470.1 GCA_007127575.1 Gemmatimonadota bacterium | reverse complement strand
GGACTTCCGGAAGGGAGCCATGCAGGACTTCCACGGCCGGCTCTCCCCGTCCTCGTACGGAGAGCTGCAAGGCACTTCGGACACGGAGGCCCTGTTCCACCTCCTGCTGGATCACGTCCGCTCCGGGGAGCCCCTCTCCGAGGGAGTGAGGGGGTGCGCTACCTCTGCCCTGGAGGTGGTGTCCGCCCATGAGGTGGATCTCCACCTGAACCTCCTCGCCTCCGACGGGGAGTCTCTTGTGGCCACCCGGTACTCCACCACCCCCGAACAAAACTCCCTCTACACCCACCCCGGGGAGGGAGGCGGCGGGTGGGTGGCCTCTGAACCTCTGGACGCCTCCCGGGGCTGGACCCGGGTGCCGAAAAGCTCCCTGGTGGAGATCACGCTGGAGCGAGGCGTGGAGGTGACCGCTCTGTGATGCGAGGCCACACTACTCGCAGCCCGGGTCCTCCCCTGCGTCGGTGAACCGGGACGCGTACTTCTGGGCCGTCTCCAGCGATTCCGGGTCCACCAGGTCCCGGAGCCGGGACGCCCCGTCCAGGGCCAGCTCCCAGAGCCGGCGAGCCTGGACGTGCAGATCGGAATCCCGAAGGCCCTCCTCCCCTGCTCGTTCCAACGCCTCCGACGTGGGAGCGGGGAGGAGTCGGACCACCTCCCCAAGTACGTCCCGGTCGTAGAGAAGGCCCGTGAGAAACACGATGGGCGCCGCCATCCAACGGAGAGGGAGAGCATCCAGGGCGCGGATCTCCAGGTAGCCCCGGGGACGCACTTCCGGGAAGAGGGTCGTGAGATGCTCCCTCCAGTCCTCCTGGTCCACCCCGGACACCCCGATCCACTCCCGGAACGGTCTCGGCGCCTCCTCTTCCAAAGCCAGGAGGATGGCGGGGGCGTTAAGGGCGAAGTCCAGATATTCGGGAGCGGGATCCGGTCCGGCGGCGCTCAGGATCCCGGTCCGTTCCGGATCCAGTCGGCGCCACTGAACGGCCCGGAAGCTCCGGACTCCGGTGTCCCGTTTCTCGAAGACCCGGGAGTTGGCGAAGACGGCGGTGAGGACCGGTGCCAGGGCGTTGGCCGCCTGCCATTGGAGAGCGGGAAGATGGGACCAGTCCAAGTTCACGTGGATGGCAGCGGACTGCCGCATCATCCTTCGGCCCCACCCACCAGTCCGGGCGAAGTGTCGATCCATCCGAAGGTAGCGATCCGTCTGGATCTGCAGGGGGGCGCTCCCGTCCGGGGTTACCGGATCCATCCCGCGGTATATCAACTCGATGTCCTGCCGGGCGAGTTCCCCCTCGATGGCGCCCATGTCCCGACGAAGCCGCCAGAGGATCCCCCGAACGGACCAATCCGGGCGCGACGCCCACTCCACCTGCCCGCCGGGTTCGAAGGAGATCACGTCACCAGCAGGAGTCTGGAAGCTGGGAGGTCCGGGCCCGCGAAGCTGCCTCCAGCTTCTCTTGCGGGCGACGGCCCGAACCAGGGGGAGCAGGGACCGAGGTCCCGCACCTCGGATGAGGGCAATCCGTTCCATCCGGCGGTCCAGGGGTACGGCCTCCACCTCAAGTCCCAGCTTGAGCGCCGTACCCGGCTCGTCATCTTCCAACCCGTCTCCGTTGCGGAACGCCCAGGAGCGCAGGTCCTCGGCCAGGATGTCCGGCCCCATGGGAGCGATCACGAATGAGGGGCGCGCTGAGGCCCCGTCAGGACCAGCGCGAACCGGTCATCCCCATCCTGCACCCAGCGACGGACCTCCAGACCCGCAGGCTTCAACAGGGCGTCCGCCGAGGTGCGGTCGTATTTGCAACTCACCTCCGTGCGAATCTCTTCCCCCTCCCGGATCTCCAGGGTGGCCCCTCCCGGGAACCGCACCGTCTGGTCCCGGAGGGAAACCAGACCCAGCTCCATCCGTCCCTCCTCAGAGTTGTAACGGGCTCGGTGGCGATACCCTTCCAGGTCGAAGTCCGAGCCAAGCTCCCGGTTCAACACGCGGAGCACGTTGGAGGTGAAGCGAGCCGTGACTCCCCGGGAGTCGTTGTACGCCGCTTCCAGGACCTCTACGGGCTTCCTGGGGCTCGGACGCAGATCCAGGCCCAGGAGGAGATGGTCCTCATCGGCCATGCGATCTCGGATCCGATGCAAAAGGTCGGTGGCGTCCTGGGGATAGAAGTTCCCCAAGGTACTCCCCAGTAGCAGGAAGAGGGCCGGCCTGGGCAGAGGTTCGGGGATCTCCAGGGAGTGAGCCATGTCCAGGACCACCGGCTCGATCCGAAGGTCCGGATAGTCGGCCCGCAGCTCGTCCGCCACCTCCTGAAGAAACACCGCGCTCACATCCACCGGAACGAATAGGTCGCCGGAGCCCTCGTCCTCCATGGCATCCAGAGCCACCCGAGTCTTTTTCGCGCTGCCGGCCCCAAGCTCCACTAGTGCCTGCGGCCGAAGGTCCCGGATCCATGCCGGAACCCACTCCCGAAGGAGCCCCCGTTCCACCCGGGTCAGGTAGTACTCGGGGAGCCGCGTAATCTCCTCGAAGATCTTGGAGCCTCGCTCGTCGTAGAGATGCTTGGGAGACAGCTCCCGGAGGGGTCGGGTCAGACCCTCCAACACCTCCGCCCGCATGGACTCCACCGCTCCCGGCAAACTCACGACCCGTCCTCCCCGGCGCAGCGAAAGCCGGCGAAGATCTGCCTCCGGATGGGAAAGTCCCAGTTGCGGAACGTGCTTCTGATGGCCCCTGGACGGGTGGCCCACGATCCCCCCCGAAGAACCCGGTACTCCTCCCCGAAGAACACCTCGGAGTACTCCCGGTATGGAAAGCTCCGGAACCCCGGGTAGCCCTGAAAGTGAGACGAGGTCCATTCCCATACATCCCCGATCATTCCGTAGCACCCCGACGCTGAGACGTTGTCGGGGAAGGCACCCACCGGCGCCGTCCCAAAGCCCAATGCGTCCAGATTCGCCAGAGTGGGGTCCACCGGCCGGTCGCCCCAGGGAAACAGCCGGTTCCTTCCCGCCTCCGGGTCCCATCGGGCGGCCACCTCCCACTCCAGCTCCGTGGGGAGTCGCTTTCCCACGAAGCGGGCAAAGGC
>SKZC01000484.1 GCA_007127575.1 Gemmatimonadota bacterium | reverse complement strand
TCAGGGCCGCCCAGCTCTCCGTCGGGTCGGGGAACCGGGTCCGACTTAGCTTTCCCCACGGGCCAGTTGGGCCGCCAGCTCGTCTCGGCCCTGTTCCTGAGCGAGCATGGCCGGGGTTCGACCTTCGGCGTCCTTGGCCTCCGGGTCGGCACCGTGCTCCACAAGGAGCGTGGCCATCTCAGACTGATTGAAGAGGGCGGCGAAGTGGAGAGCCGTGGCTCCTGCTGGGTTTGCAATCCCGGGGTCGGCGCCGGCCTCCAGCAGGCGTCGGGCGATCCCGGTTTGCCCCTTGAAGGCCATCCCCATGAGGGGGGTGTTCCCACTGCCGTCCACCAGGTTCGGGTCCGCGCCGTGCTCCAGGAGGAGCTCCACCATGTCCTCTTCGTCGTAGTATGCGGCGAGCATGAGGAGACCGAACCCCTTTTCATTTTGTACGTTGGGGTCCTGGCCGGCCTCCAGAAAAACCTGCATGATTTCGGTGTCGCCACGCCGGGCGATTTCGTGCAGGTCCACGTTCCGGGGGTCGATCATGGGGTTCAGCCTCCGAAGAGGAGATGGAAGGGGTTTTCCCGTCCCAACCCCGAGTCCATGGGTGGGTTCCGGGGATTCCGCCCTGGCGACCCTCCCGCGGAAACGTCGATTTCGCCAGAATGAGAGGCCCATTGGATTGAAAGGTCGTCCAAGAATGTGGAGGGGGCTGCCGGGGATGCGGGGAAGGAGCGCTCCGCATTCCGGATCTGGGGAGGAAGTTCCGAGTGTGCGCTTACTTCAGGCGGGGGCCAAGGTGACAAGTCTCGTGGGCGAGGTCAGGTGGGGGTCCGCGATGCGGTGCGTGGGAAAACTACTTCTTCCGGCTTTGCTCCCGCTCTTGGTGGCGGTGGAGCTTGGTGGCCAGGAGCCCGAGCTTCGGCAGGACAGTGAGACTCCGCGACTCCGCGCTGGATTGGCGGTGGGGATGGCACAACCGCTAGGGGAGTTTCGGGACTACGTTCGCATGGGAGGTGGGGTTCACGGATTCTTTCGGGTCCAGATGGGGGACGAGGGACGGGTGGCTCTCCGGGTCCACGCCGGGGTCCTCACATACGGCCGGGAGACGCAGCGCGTCTGCTTGAGCGAGACGGTGGGCTGCCGGATCGAAGTGGATCTCACCACCTCGAACAACATCCTCCTCCTCGGGGTGGGGCCCGAGGTGGGAGTCCCGGTGGGGAGGGCACGGCTCTACGCCACGGGATCCGTGGGGCTGGGCTACTTTTCCACCGACTCCCAGGTCACGGGTACCGTTCAGAACGAGCCCTTCGCGTCCACCCGGAACTTCGGGGACGGAGGCTTCGCGTGGACGGGGGGCGGGGGTGTGGAGGTTCCGTTGGGGTGGATCCAGCGGGTTCCGGTGGCGTTGGATTTCGGCGTCTCATATCAGGGGAACGGCCGGCGGGACTACCTCACCCGTGGGGGCATCACGGACCTTCCCGACGGGTCGCTGGAGTTCGACGTGAAGAGATCCCAGGCCGACTTCCTTCTCTGGCGGCTTGGGGTATCCGTGGGTGTTCCCACCGGGGAGCCCGGAGGATAGGCTCCGTCACCCCCTTCTGGCCGGGGAGGAGTCCAGGGCCCCACGGACCTTCGTAGCAAGCTGCCTTAGGGTCCACGGTTTCTCCAGGAACCCCTGTTCTGCGTCGAAGGGGAGCGGAGCCCCCAGCTCCTCCAGGTTGTATCCGGACATGAAGATCACCGGGAGGTCCCTCAGCCCCAGGAGGGACAGCTCCTCGTAGAGTTCCCGTCCTCCCATCTCGGGCATCACCAGGTCGGTGATCACGAGATCCACCGACTCTTCGGCCAGCAGGTCCAGGGCTTCCTTTCCGGTGCTCGCCGTGAGAATCCGGTAGCCCAGCTTTTCCAGGGAGCGGACCATGGCCCGGCGGAGGGGTTCCTCATCCTCCACCACCAGGATCGCTTCGTCCCCGGCAGGCAGAGGCCCGCCGGCACCCGACGGCTTCCCGGTGTCGAGCCCGGAGGACGATGCGCCTGCCTTTTGAGGGTGCGACGCATTCTGTCCCGATCGGTCCGCCGGCGGAAAAAGGAGACGGACCGTGGTTCCTTCACCCGGGGTGCTTTCCACATCCACCCACCCGCCATGGTCCTCCATGAGCCGAGCGACCATGGTCATCCCCAGTCCGGTGCCGCCGGCGGCGGCCTTGGTGGTGAACAGGGGTTCGAAGACCCGGGCCAAGGTCTCCGGGGCCATCCCATACCCGGAGTCGGTGACCTCCAGGACGATCCATTCCTCTCGGCCCACGGTCCCCTCTGGGGAATCTGCCTCCGACCGGGTGAGTCGGACGGCAAGCCTCCCTCCCGCCGGCATGGCGTCCCGGGCATTGGTGGCCAGGTTCAGGACCATCTGGTAGACGGAACCCGGGTCCACCATGGCGTGGAGGTCCTTCCCGGACTCCACCTCCACCTCCAGGGCCACCGTCTCAGGCAGGGTGGCGCGGAGGGTGGGGCGGATCCCTTTCATGAGCTCGGGAAGAGAGGTTCGGACGCGGTTCAACTCGCCCTTTCCACCCAGCCGCAGGAGCCCCCTCAAAAGTCGCGACCCCTCCTGTACGGCGCCAACGATTTCCTGGAGCTCGGCGTTCGGTGAGCTTCCTTCGTCCAGAGCTTGTCGCGCCAGCTCCGCGTGGGCCTGGATGACCCCCAGGGTATTTCGGCAGTCGTGGGCGATCCCCCCAGCGACGTGGCCCAGGATCTCCGCCTTCTGGGCTTCCCGGAGCTGCTTTCGCATCTGCTTTTCCCGGGTGATGTCCCGGGCCACGGCCACGAAGTGTTCCGGCCGGCCATCCCCTCCCAGCACCGGAGTAATGGTGGTTTCCTGCCGATACAGGGAGCTGTCCTTCCTTCGGTTGACGAACTCCGCCTGGAAGGGGGCTCCGGATTGCAGCTTGCGCCACATGCGGCGGTAGAAAGCGGGTCCCTGCTTCACGCTCTTGAGGATCCGTGGGGTGCCTCCCACCGCATCTTCTTGGGAGTATCCCGTCATACGCTCGAAGGCCGGGTTTATGCATTCGATCTGTCCTTCCGAGTCCGTGATGATGACG
>SKZC01000206.1 GCA_007127575.1 Gemmatimonadota bacterium | reverse complement strand
CATATGATTCCCCTGGAAATCCTGAAGTGGGCCGTGGCGTTTCTCCTCGTCGCCTTCGGGGTCGCCCAACTGACCCGGCACCGTCACCCCCGGTGGGGCGGAATGAGGATGCGCGGCCGGGAGCTAGCGGTCTGGTCCTTCCTCATGGCCTCTGCGCATGGGGCCGGCCTCATGGTCCTGCCTTTTCTCATGGGTCGGACCTTGGCCCCGGTGAGAGGAGGAGCGGGACACGGAGCGCACCTCATGCAGCTGGCGGGGCCGGCGACGCCGGACTGGGTCGCCGGCCTCCTGGGCAGCGCCGCCCACACGGCGGCCTATCTTCTGGTCACGGGTCTTCTGGCGACGGTGGTCTACCATTGGATCGGGCTGCGCATCCTGCGGACGGCCTGGATCAACCTCGATCTTATCTGGGGGGCCGCCCTCATCGTAACCGGCCTCCTTACACCTCTGCTGTGAGGTGACCATGAACCTTCCTGCGCCGGTGGATTCGACGGAACCCACGAGGCCCAAGCCCATCCTCTTTCTCGTGGCGGACGACCCAGCCGTGCTGGGCGCTCTGGAAGCCGACCTGTCACGACGTTTCGCCAATGACTGCCGGATTCTGCGGGAGAAGACGGCGTCCTCGGCCCTGGTCACGCTGGGATCGCTGATGGAGCGCTCGGAGCCGGTGGCCCTGCTCGTTGCCAACGACCGGATGGATGAGATGCCAGGGATCGAGTTCCTTTCACGGGCGCATGCCCTCCACCCCTCGGCCAAGCGGGTGCTGCTGGTGGAACGGGACTACACGGCCGACAACCCCATCGTCCCGGCCATGATGCTGGGCAAGATCGACTACCATCTGGTCAAGCCCTGGTCGCCGGAGCAGGGACTCTTTCCGGCGGTCAGCGGATTTCTGTCGGACTGGGCCGAAACCCAGGCCCCCAGCTTCAAGATGTTCCAGATCGTTGGTCCCCCCAGCAGCGCCCGTGGGCACCAGATTCGCGACCTCCTGACGCGGATGACGACACCCTACGCCTACCATGCCGACGACTCACCCACCGGCAAAGCCATCTTGCGCCAGGTCGGGGAAAACGGAGCCCGACTTCCCGTGGCTGTGCGGCATGACGGACGCGTCCTGGTGGATCCGACGGACTCGGATCTCGTCCGGGCTGTCGGAGGAGGGACCCACCTCAAGGAGGGCGTCTACGATCTGGTCATCGTGGGGGCCGGGCCGGCGGGGCTCGCAGCGGCGGTCTACGCTGCCTCCGAAGGTCTCGATACGGTGGTCCTGGAACGGGGCATTTCGGGTGGCCAGGCCGGAACCACGTCACGGATCCGCAACTTCCCCGGATTCACCTGGGGCATCAGCGGTCAGGAGTTCGCATACCGAGCCTGCGAGCAGGCGTGGCTCTTTGGCGCCAACCTCGTCTTCACCCAGGAGGTGAAGTCGCTTCGGGTCTCTGGAGCTGAGCGTATTCTCACCGTGGCGGACGGCCGCCGGGTCGCGGCGCGCTCGGTCCTGTTGGCCACGGGAGCGTCCTGGCGCCGCCTCGGCATCGAGAAGCTGGAAGAGCGGACCGGGGCCGGTGTCTTCTACGGGGCGGCCGTCACCGAGGCCCGGGCCATGGAAGGATTGGACGTCTGCGTGGTGGGGAGCGGGAACTCGGCGGGTCAAGCGACCCAGCACCTGGCCAAGTATGCGCGGTCCGTGACCCTCCTGGCCCGGAGCAAGTCTCTGCGGGCCAACATGTCGGAGTACCTGGTCTCGGAGCTGGCGCACACCCCCGCCGTCCGGGTCCGTCTGGGCGTCGAGATCGTCGATGGGAACGGCCGGGAGCGCCTCGAGGCCCTCACGATCCGGGACCGCGAAACGGGGTCCACGGAGGAAATCGAGACCTCCGCGCTCTTCGTGCTCATCGGAGCGGAGCCGCATACCGAGTGGCTGGCCGATGCTGTGCAACGGAGCGGCCGCGGCTACATCCTCACCGGGCTGGACCTGATGCGAGATCGTCGTCATGTGGAGCGCTGGCCTCTGACGCGCCCGCCCCTTCCCCTGGAAACGAGTGTCCCAGGAGTTCTGGCCGCCGGCGATGTCCGGTACCGCTCCATCAAGCGGGTGGCGTCCGCCATCGGGGAGGGGGCCACGGCGATCCAGCTCGTGCACCAGTACCTGGCCTCTCCCGAGGCATGGGCGAGGCAGCGCGTCGGCACGTTGGCGTGAGGGATCGCACCGTCAGGATCCGGCGTATAGGGAGCCGGCACCGTCTCATTCCAGTCGACCCCATGCTTGGGTTCCCATGGCTCTGATCCCGTCCCGACGAATCCGCCGCCTCGGCGCCCTGGCGGCGTTGGTGGCCTTCGCCTCGGGCTGGGCCGTGGATGTGGGCGGGCTCCACGACTGCCCGCACCACGACCTGGCTCCCCCGGCCGGTGCCCATAGCCACCACCAGGCCGACGACCAGCACCTGGCCGATGACCACCACCAGAAGGACGACCACCCCCCGCACGGCGACCACGATCCGCACCACGACCACCCCTCCAGCCACCATTCGGACAGCGCTCCCTCTCTGACGGTTGCCGAGTCTTCCACGCCGGCCTCCCACCACGATCACCACGACGGCCCCTGCACCTGCCGGACCGACTGCACCGGAGCCAGTCCCATGGGGACCGGCGTCTCCACATCGGTGGAGCGCGTTCCGGCGCAGACCCCCATGCGGACGTGGGTGCCCCAGCGCGCCCCCACCCCGGCCCACATCCACGTCCCCCACCTTCTCCCCTGGCCCACCGCTCCGCCGCGCATCTGAGGCACCTCACCCCGTTCGTCACAATTCCAGCGCGGGGCCATCGCTGCCCTCCTGCCGCCGGATCGCAGGATCCCGGTATGCGCAGTGGGGGCGGGGAGGATTCCCCCGTGCACGCACCTCAGATGCGAGGAAGGTCCAATAATGCACGTTCGATACACGGTGTTTCCCCTTCTTGCCCTTCTCCTGATCCTGGGCGACGACCTGCCGGCACAGGAGCGCTGGAGCTCCGCCGGCCCCGCCGGGCACGCCCCCATCGGCGTCATGGGGGACCATACCCACAGTGCGGGAGAGTGGATGTTCTCCTACATGTTCAGCCGGGAGTCCATGTCCGGGCTCCGGGACGGATCCTCCAGCATTCCCATCGACGAGGCATGGCACCATTACCGGATGCTTCCCTTGAACATGGAAATGGACATGCACATGCCTCACATCATGTACGCGCCCACCGACCGCGTCACCCTTATGGCCATGGGCATGTGGATGGACCACCGTATGGAGGTCCGTATGGAGGACGACCTCATGGCGGGCCACGGCCACGGACACGGCATGGTCCACAGCGAGCACGACGACGGTCACGGACACGGCTTTCACAACATGGGGCACTCGGTCTCGGGCTGGGCCGATACGGAGTTGAGCGCCCTGGTCACCATCCACGACCGCAACCGGCAGCGCATCCACCTGAACCTGGGTGTGGGCATCCCCACCGGAACCGTCACTGCCCGGGACGACCGCCTGGTGGAGGAGCACCGACGCCTGGGCTACCCCATGCAGCTCGGCTCCGGAAGCTGGGAGGCCCGACCCGGCGCCACCTTCCTCCTGCAGACCGACCGGGTCTCATGGGGGGGACAGAGCATGGGCACCTTCCGCGTCAACGAAAACAGCGAGGGGTGGCGCCGAGGCCACGAAGGTATGCTGAACGGCTGGGCCATGCTTCGGGGGAGCGACTGGGTGAGCCCGGGCCTTCGCGTACAGGCCCGTCATTGGGGTGACGTCAGCGGAGCGGACCCGGCGCTGGATCCGGCCATCACCCCCGAAAACGACCCGGCCCTCCAGGGCGGTAGCCGGGTGAGCGGCTGGCTCGCCGCCAACTTCCAGGTCCCCTCGGGACCGTTGGCCGGCCACCGGGTGGCGCTGGAATGGGGCGGTCCCCTGTTCGAATCCCTGAACGGGCCGCAAATCAGCTCGGACTGGACCCTCAACGCGGGGTGGGAATACAGCTTCTGAGCTCCGGCCTCCGCCGGCCGCCACACTTCGGACCACCCCCTCGGGAGCGCCGTCGTGCCTCCCGGGGGGGCGGGTCCGCCGGTGGGAGGGCGGCCATGGATGCGGTGGGTTCGTCCATTCCCCCGGTGGGCACCCAGGGTGCGAGCCGGCGTAGGAGGACGGAGCCCATGCATGTCAGTGGAGCGTCGTTCATGATCCCTCGCGCCGGGCCCCATCCTCACCTGAATTCGGGTCGCAACCCTCCGGCCACCGTGCGTGCCCACGTCGGTAGCCGGCGGCCCGCCCGGGTCATCGCCGGAGCCCTGGCCGCCCTTGGCGCCACCGTCGTTCCCACCGCCTGCGGCATCATCTCCGAGGGTGGCCCCCCCAACGGGGTATTCCGGGACTCCGGGGTGGAGTTTCGTGTCGAGGTCGTGGCTGAGGGGCTGGAGCACCCGTGGGGCCTGGCCCTTCTTCCCGACGCCGAGGGGATCCTGGTGACGGAGCGCCCGGGCCGCCTTCGGTGGCTTCGAGACGGGCGGCTGGAGGATGTGGAAGGGGTGCCTGAGGTTCGCACCGGGGGCCAGGGCGGCCTCCTGGACGTCGCCCTTCACCCGGAGTTCACCGATACCCGGTGGGTCTACCTGAGCTACTCGAAGCCGGGAAGCGAAGGAGCCACGACGGCGGTGGCACGCGGGCGCCTCGCCGAGGGGCGCCTCACGGAAGTGGAGCATGTCTTCGTCGCGGAGGCGTGGGAGAGCGGAGGTCGGCACTTCGGGTCCCGGATCCTCTTCGACGGTGAAGGATACCTCTGGGTCACGGTGGGCGACCGAGGAGCGGGCGACCGCTCTCAGGATCTGGGAGACCATGTTGGGACCACGATACGCCTCTACGACGACGGCACGGTCCCAGCGGACAACCCCTTCGTCCAGCGACCGGAGGCCTTGGACGAGATCTTTACCTACGGCCACCGGAACGCCCAGGGGATGGTGGTCCACCCCGGGTCGGGGGAGGTCTGGTTGAACGAGCACGGACCGCGTGGAGGGGATGAGATCAACCGAATCGTAGCCGGCGCCGACTACGGGTGGCCCCACTACAGCTTCGGGAGGCACTATTCGTTCCGGGGGATCCCGGACCCAGAGGAGGGTGTGGGGGTGGAGCTTCCCCTCCTCCATTGGACGCCGTCCATTGCACCTTCAGGGATGGCCGTCTACACCGGAGACGTGTTCCCCGAGTGGCGGGGAGACGTCTTCGTGGGAGCGCTGGCGGGACGCCACCTCCGGCGCGTCCGCTTCCACGGGACGGATCCGGTGGAGCAGGAGGAGCTCCTGGGGGACCTGGGCCACCGCATCCGGGACGTGCGGCAGGGGCCGGACGGCCTCCTCTACCTCCTGGTGGATGCTTCCGACGCCCCCATCCTCAGGCTTGAACCCAACGGCTAGCCCGTCTATGAGCGAGCGAACGCGAGACGTCCAGGACATCCCCGTGCCAAGCTTCCTCTACGGGACGGCATGGAAGGAGGAGCGGACGGAGGGACTCGTCCTCCAGGCCCTGGCGGCGGGCTTCCGGGGCATCGACACGGCGAACCAGCGTCGGCACTACCACGAAGAGGGTGTGGGGCGTGCGCTGGCCCGGGCCTTTGAGAGCGGCAGGGTGAACCGTGAGGAGCTCTTCCTCCAGACGAAGTTCACCCACCGTGCGGGCCAGGACCATCGCCTCCCCTATGATCCCCGGGCCACCATCGCCCAGCAGGTGGCGCAATCCTTCGAGAGCTCGGTCCAGCACCTGGGCTCCGGCGAGTCCGGTGTGGAGCCGCTGGACGCCTACCTTCTCCACGGCCCCACCCGGCCCCGAGGGCTGGGCCCTGAGGACGTGGAGGCATGGCGGGCCATGGAGGCCCTTCACGAAGCCGGGCGGGTGCGCCTTCTGGGGGCCAGCAATCTGGCCCCGGATCAGCTCGAGACGCTTCTGGAGCTGGCCCGGGTTCCCCCGGCCTTCGTCCAGAACCGTTGCTTCGCCCGGACCGGCTGGGACGCCTCCGTCCGCGAGATCTGCCGACGGGAGGGCATCGTCTACCAGGCGTTCTCCCTCCTCACGGCGAACCCCCATGTGCTCCGGCACCCGTATGTTGGGGAGACGGCCCTCCGTCACGGACGCACGGTTCCCCAGGTGATCTTTCGCTTCGCGATCGCCGTGGGGATGATCCCCCTCACCGGGACCACGGACCCGGAACACATGCGCCAGGATCTCGAGGTCTACGACTTCCAGCTTTCAGATGAAGAGATCCAGGTTCTCATGGACATCGGGGGGTGACGGTCCTATGTCCTGAACACGTCCACCACCGGGTTTCCGCAGGCGTCGCAGGCCTCCGCCGGCATCGGGGTTCGCGCTCCGCAATCCTCACAGTACACATGGCGGTGTCCCGACGTCATGGGCGACCAGAGCGCGGCGAACTGCGTGTACTGGTACCCCGTCTCGTACTGCTCCCGCACCGCCTCACGATGCACCGGCTCGCGGGCAAATGCCTTGGCCTCGTCCTCCGTCTTCCAGAACCCCACCGTATAGCCCGAGAGTCCATCACCGAAGGCGATCAAGCGGATGAGGCCGGGGGCCTCCCGGGCCGCCTCCAGGATGCCGGGGATCGTGTCCCAGAACCGGTCGGCTCCTTCGGCGTCGACGAAGGTGGCGTGGAGGACCATCACGCAGCCCGCAGCCTCGGGCCCCAGGTCGCCGAGAGGGCCCTCGAGACCCATCACAGCCCCGGGGGTAAATCGCATTCCGGGTACGCCGGCCAGGGCCGCCTGGGCCTCTTCTCCTGGTGGAAACGCGCCGAGCTCCGTCATTTCTCCACTCCGTGAGGAATGTTGATCGGGAAGAGCCGGCACCGCATCGGTCACCCCCCCAACGGATGGCCCGAAGCAAGCCGGTCTTTTGTGAACACGAGTGTTCACTTCTATGGGGTCGGATTATGGTGCGGTAGGGATGGACCTGTCAAGACGCGGGTGAACAGGTATGTTCATATCATGACGAAAGCAGAGACGAGGCGGCGGATCGTGGAGGCGGTGGTGGAGCTCCACGAGGAAGTGGGGCCCGCCTTCACCACCATCAGCGCCATCGCGGAGCGAGCGGGAGTGCAGCGACTCACCGTCTATCGGCACTTTCCGGATGAGCCGTCACTGTTCCAGGCCTGCTCCACCCACTGGATGGACCGACACCCGCCCCCCGATCCCGCGGCGTGGTCCGGGATCCAGGACCCAGGAGAGCGGGCCCGTACAGCCCTCACCGCCCTGTACGGTTACTTCCGGAACGGAGCCCCTATGATCTCGAAGATCAGCCGGGACGCCGATCACGTAGAGGCCCTGCAGCCGTTCGTGGCTCCCTACCGGAGCTTCCTCGCTGAAGTGGCTGGAGGGCTAGCGGCGGGATGGGGCGTGGAAGGAGAGCGGCAGCGAGCCCTCCGCGCCGCCGCAGGGCTCGCCGTCCGCTTCGAAACGTGGCGGTCGCTGGAGGAGGAAGGGCTTCAGGACGAACCCGCGGCGGCGCTCATGGCCCGCTTCCTCGCTTGCGTCGCCGACGGCGCCCCTCCTGGAACCTGATATCGGCGGTCAGGCGTTTTTCTGATCCCACGAGGTGATGGCGGTGGGGGCCGGAGGGGCAGAGTGGAGAGCTGCCAAACGGTGGATGGAGTCAGAGAAGGCAGAGTGGACATACGACCAGGAGACCTCAGGAGATGAAAACAGTCGAGCTGAACATCGACGGAATGACCTGTGGGCACTGCGCCCGGTTGGTGGAGATGGCCCTGCAGAGCGTCCCAGGCACCGAGGACGTCCAGGTGAACCTGGACGAAGGGAGGGCGAGTCTTGAGGCAGCGCAGGAGGTGGAGGTGAGCCAACTCCTGGGGGCCGTGGAGAAGGCGGGGTACCGGGGGAGCCCGGTTGCCGGTGCGTCTGGCGGTACCCCCCAGGGTCCTGGCTCCTAGACCATAGCCCCGAGCTTCCGCCGAAGGCGGGGGTGGGGCTTTCTCTGGTCCAGGTGCCGGAGGCCCAGCTCCCGGGCAATGGACTGCGCCTCCCCGAACTCTCCCGGGTCGAGGCGGCGGTTGATCTCGGGAAGGTGCCCTTCGCCCACCCGGCCGGCGGGGTAGTACTGGTCCATGAGGTTCACGTAGGTGCCCGGGCCAAGCTCCTCCGCCACCCACCGGAGGATCGCCTGCGTCTCCTCCAGCATTCCCGGCATGACCAGGTGCCGCACGATGAGCCCCCGCTTCGCCAGCCCCTCCCCGTCGGTGACCAGGGGACCCACCTGCCGAGCCATCTCCTTTACCGCCGGAAAGGCGTGGTCGGGGTAGTCCTCGGCCTTCATGTAGACCTTGCTGGCCTCCCGGGACCAGAACTTCACGTCGGGCATGTAGATGTCCACGATCCCGTCCATGAGGTGGAGGCTGGGAAGGCAGTCGTAGGCGCTGGTGTTGTAGACGATGGGGAGGCGAAGGCCTTGGGACGCGGCCACCGCCACCGCTTCTACTACCTGAGGCACCACATGCTCCGGGGTGACGAAGTTGATGTTGTGGCAGCCCCGACGCTGGAGGGCGAGCATCATCTCCGCGATCTCCTCCGCCGTGGAGCCAGGTTCCGCCTGGGGCCGCACTGCCTGGCTGATGTCATAGTTCTGGCAGAACTGGCAGCGGAGGTTGCAATGGGAAAAGAAGAGGGTGCCGGAACCGTTCCATCCCCGGAGACAATCCTCCTCCCCGAAGTGGGGAAAATGGCTCCCCACCACGGCGTAGCGACCCGTCTTGCACGCCGCCCACCTTCCTTCGAGTCGATTCACGCCACAGTCACGGGGGCACGCACGGCACTCCTCCAACTCCTCCAGGGCCCGGGCCACGCGAGCTTCCCAGTCGCCGGGAGAGAGCTGGAGGTAGGAAGGATGGCAGTCCTCCGGTGCTCCAGGAGCCGGGGGAAGGTTGGGTAGGATGCCCATGAATGAGACCTCCGGTTCTCAGGAAGGGTGCTGATCTACATCTGCTACCCTGCAAGGGAAGCTGGGTATCCTTCTTCCCACAGGCCCACGCCCCCGACCAACGCCACCGAAGCGAGCCTACTCCAGGAGACGACTGCACGGCATGCCTACTCCAGCCCCACGCCGATCCACCATGACCCGGAATGGCCTCTTGCCCACAGCAGCAGCCGCGTCGGCGATCCTGCTGGCCGTCACCGCCACCTCCGCACATGCACAGTGCGCCACTCTGGAGCAATACACGGACGATTCCGCCCGTCTCGTCACCGACGAGGTCATGACGGCCATGGCCGAACGCTACGGGGATGGGTCGGGCAGCTTTGAAGTCCACTTCGATCCCGGACAGGATTACGGTGGCCCGTACGCCTTCAGCATTCCGCTGGGCCGATTCGAGGAGGACCTGGACGGGATCACCGTGGCCTCGACGGCGCGTCTCACCGTCGCCCTGCGGCACCTGCGTTCCCGCGAACAGATCGAGTCCGACGAGCTGGTCATGCGCGACCTTGAACTGGAGCCCGGAGACGCCGTGCTCGAGGAGGTGGCACGGGCGCCCATGGGGCCGTTCGGCGAGCCTTACGACTACCGAGAAGTCGATGGTCTCGGCGACGTGGCGATCCTGCACGTCGACCCCGAGTGGGCCCTCTTCGTGGTCTGCGGCGAAGCGCTCATGGAGATCGGAATGTCCAGGACGGGAGTTGGGGAGACCATTCCGCCAGATCCGCCGCCGGGGATGACGGCCGAAGAGCCCGAGATCATGGTCGACCTGGCTCAGCTCCTCATGGCCGCGGATCCATGATACGGAGCCGTCGGCCGTAAACCTCAGGGGTCACTTCCCCTCCTGGTGTTGGAGCCGAGCCTCGCCTGGAGGAGCGTTCCCGCATGTTTTTCGCCCTGTGCTTCGTCTCCCACTGCCGGGAAAGCGTATCCGTAACTCACAGGGCCTACCCAAATAGATTCCGGCCCAATTCTTGAAGCCCGCCCCAACGTCTTGGGGTCCGGGGGTGGAGCTTCACCGTAAACGAGGGGGGGCGGCGAGATGGCGACGAAACGATCCGGGGGTCCAGCGGAGATGCGGGGAGGTGAGGGACGTTCGCAGAAGGGCGCTCCCTCCGCCGGGGATTGTTCCGGGAGTCCTTTGGCGGATTGCGATGATCGCCTTTCCCTGAGCGACTCCCCCCATTGCCAGGACTACTTCCAGCAATTGCGACTGCTCGGTGTGGCGAATCTGGAAAAGGGGAAGGTCGATGTGACGGTGGGGCTTCGGGACGCCACTCCCGTTCAGGCGGCACCTGCAGATGCTGCTCAGCTCGCACGGGTCCTGCGCTGCGGGATGGTCCACACCGCGTCCGAGAAGGACGACCTCAAGACCATCCTGGCCACGGCGGAGGGGTTGGCGAAACAGGCCTGGCAGCCGCTTCGGGACGCTCGCCACTGCCGGAGGGTTCCCTTGGCTCAGGACGTAGAGCTCGCCCTCGTCCTCCACTATCGGCAGTGCTGGCACCCGAAGGGATACCTTCGAGGTGAGCTTCTCAACTCTCTTTCTCTCGCGCCCGGTGAGGAGCTCAAGGTGGAGTTCTTCACCTGGGACCGGCAACGCATCGAGAGGGAGCGGGCTTCCGACGCCTCCCGGGAAACCAGCGTCACCGGGTCGGTCACGTCCCGGGCCTCAATGGAGGTGGTGAAGAGCGCTCAGTTCAAAGTCGGGGTGGGTGCGCACGGTAAGGCGGGGGCCGGACTCTCCTTGGACAGTCTGGACATTCCGGTGGATGTGAGCGGGGAGTTGGGTGCCAACTTCGAGTCCGAGCTGGCCGGGGCCGTGACCACCACGAGCCAGATTCTGAACGAAGCCACCTTGAGTGCCACCAATACCCTCCGTGCGAGCCAGAAGACCCGGATCGTCGAGGTCTCCGAGCTGGGGGCCGAGAGCCGGTCGACCCGGACCATTCGCAACGAGAATCGCTGCCATACCATCAACTACGACTACTTCGAGATTCTGGAGCGGTGGGAGGTCACCTTGGATGTGGTGGGCGCGCAGTTGGTGGCGCGGGTGCCCTTGCCGGATGCAGGAGAGATTGACGCTGCATGGTTGCTGTGCAACGAGTGGCCCCTTCGGCACCATCTCCTGGACCCTCTCTACGAGGAAGGCTTTGCGGCCGCTCGCCTCCTCCTGGCGGAGAGCCGGTTCCGAGAGCGGGTGACGGTGCCTCCCCCAACCCCCACCCCCGGTGGAGCGACCCCGCCGGCCGAGGGAGACGCGCCCGCTCCGCCGGATCACCTGGGAGACGAGCTGCGCGTGCTGTTGGCCTCCATCCGGGGGGCGAAGCAGAGCCTGGCCAGTCTCCAGTTCGCACAAGGCGACTGGGAGGACCTCTTCTCTTTCCACCCGAACCGGGTCCAGAGGGCCACTCGGAAGGCCACGCGGATTGCCACCCGTGAGTTCATTCTTTCCGTCTATCCCGGACTTTTCGCCCTCATCGACGAGCTTCACTCCCATCGGAATCTTCCGGGACGAGAGCTCTATCAACGGTTTTCCATTTTTCTCCAGCAGGTCGAGGCGAAGGGCGTGCTGAACATCGTCGCTCGCCCTGTCAAGTGGGAGGCCTATCCGGTAT
>SKZC01000269.1 GCA_007127575.1 Gemmatimonadota bacterium | reverse complement strand
TGACTGCGGATGGCCAAGTGGGTGGGCGCGTGGGCCCGGGGGAGGAAGTACGGGTTCGCACCGGCCGAACCCGGGTGCATCTGGTCCGCTTTCCCGGCCACACCTTCTTTTCCACCCTTCGCCGGAAGCTCAACTGGGCCATCTAGACTCCCCCCCACATCGGGCGGCACCTCCATCGCCGTGGTAGCGCCCACGGCGGATCTCGGGGCCATCTTGGCCATTGAATCGGCTCATCCCGCCGGTCTACATTCTTCAGCATGTTGGTAGAACTGCGGGTCCGGGACTTCGTGGTCATCGATGAGGTGACGACTCGGTTGGGGCCGGGTCTCAACGTCCTCACCGGGGAGACCGGGGCCGGCAAGTCCATCCTTGTGGATGCCCTTTCCCTTCTCCTGGGAGAGAGGGCCTCTTCAGATTCGGTGCGTCACGGAGCGGAACGAGCGTCTGTAGAGGCTGTCTTCGACGTGGAAGGGCGGGAGGAGCTTCTGGCCCGGGTCCGCGAGCGGGGGTTCGAGGTGGACGACGGGTTCCTGATCCTACGACGGGAAGTGTGGCGCGAGGGACGGAACCGGGCCTGGGTGAACGGCTCCCCGGCTCCCGCAGGGGTGGTGGGGGATTTCGGCCGTTCCTTGGTGGACCTTCACGGGCAGCACGAACACCAAACGCTCCTCCGGCCTGTGGAGCAGCGACGGATTCTGGACGCCTTCGCCGGATCGGAGGGGTTGGCCCAGCGCGTCGCCGACCTCCATCACCAGGGAAAGGCCCTCCGCGAGGAGATCGAGGAGCGAAGGCAGCGGCAGGGGGAGCTGGAGGCGCGCTCCGATTTCCTTCGCTTTCAACTCCGCGAGATCGGAGAGGCGAGGTTGAAGGAGGGGGAAGATGGGACTCTGGAGCAGGAGGCCAGACTTCTGGAACATGCCTCGGACCTCTCCACCGGTGCCGAGTCGCTCCACCAGAGCCTGTATGGAGGGGAGGGCGCCATCTCCGACCGGGTCGCCGCACTCCGGGACCTGGCCCGGGACCTAGCGAAGATGGATCCGGAGCTGGGCCCGTCCCAGGAGGAGCTGGAGGAGCTCTATCACCGGCTCGTGGAGTTGGGCCGGTCCTTCGGCTCCTATGCCTCCTCGGTGGAGGCGGAGCCCGAGCGCCTTGAGGAGGTCCACGCTCGCCTGGACCTCATTGCCCGGCTCAGGCGGAAGTACGGTCCGGAGCTCGATGACGTTCTGGAGACGGAACGCACCCTGCGGACCGAACTGGAGGAGCTGGAGTCGGGGGACGTGGCGCTGGAGGCGATGGAGGCCGAGCTCAAGGAGCTCTCGGCCGAGCTGGAAGCCCAGGCTGAGGAGTTGGGACGCGTCCGGCGGGCCGCGGCGACGCACCTCGAGGAGGCGATGGAAGGTATGCTCCCCGCCCTGGGGATGGAGGGGGCCGTGTTCCAGGTGGCCCTACGACCCGTGGAGCCGGTGGGTCCGGGGGGTGGAGAGCGAGTGAACTTTCTCGTTGCGCTGAATCCAGGATTCGACCCGGGCCCGCTCTCCAAGGTGGCCAGTGGGGGTGAGCTTTCTCGTGTGATGTTGGCCCTGAAGGCGATCCTGAGTCGAGCGGACTGGGTACCGACGCTGGTGTTCGATGAGATCGATGCAGGGATCGGAGGCGTGGTGGCGGGTCGGGTGGCTCAGCGGCTCCAGGAGGTTGCCCAGGAACACCAGGTTCTGGTCATCACCCATCTCGCACAGATCGCCTCCCGGGCCCATAACCATCTCAGGGTGGTGAAGGAGGAGGTGGAGGGGACCACCTCCGTGCTCCTCGAGGGGCTGGAAGGAGATGGGCGGATAGAGGAGGTGGCCCGGCTTCTGGGAGGAGACCCCGAGTCCCCCACCTCCAGGGATCACGCCAAGGAGCTGCTCCGAGGGAGTGTGTCCGCCGGGTAGACGTTGTTGGGGCGGTCCGGGGTATAGTGGCCACTGCCACTGGGGCCGAGGGGGACGTGGCGCTCAGAGCCGAGGGAAGATCCGGATTCCCCCCTCCATGCGGACACCGGCGGGCACTCGGCCGCCGCTCCCCGAGATGTCCCGTTCCAGCCGAAGGCGGACCAGAAACGGCACCCCTGGGGTGTCTTCCGCGTGTCCGTGAAGGGTGGAAAAGCTGAGCTCACCTCCGAAGCTGTGTGACCGGATGGGCCCGGAGGGGGAAAGCATACCGGGGTCCAAAGCGTCATCCGGATCGTTCGGCCAGGTGTACCGGTCCGCTCCTCGCCCGAAGAACCGATACCGGAGGGCGATGGCCAGCTCCTGGGTGAGGTGGACCCGGGGGGTCGCCTCAATGCTGCTGAGGGTCCCCGGAGTCCACTCTACAGAGCTTCTCGGGGCCTCCGGGTCGAACGCCGCGTCGGGAGTGGCCAGCCTTCGGCGAACCTCCCCGGACCCGGATTCCAGGACTTCCATGTGTAGACCCAGCCCGAACCGTTGGCCGAGAACCAGGTCGTTCACCAGGCGGATTCGGACTCCCGAGAGTCCATCGGGTCTCACGGATTCGAAGTAGTCTCGGAGGGTATCGGGCTGTTGGGTGGGGAGCTTCACCGAGACCGAGGCGGCGCTCCGAACGTGGAGCGGAGCATACCAGCTCCCCAGGCCGTCGTTCCCGAGTTCCCGGTCCACCAGGAGCGCCGCGGCATGTAGCTCCACGTCGCCCAGCTCAGGGAGTCCCGGCCAGGAATCGGCCGGAGGGCGATTGGAGCCGTACACGGGGGCCAGGAAGCCGCTCCGGAATTCCTCGTCCGTGAGCCCAGCCTGCGGAAGGTTGAGGGAGGTGGGAAAGCCACTCACCCCCAGATCGTCCAACCCGGCATGGACCGAGATCATTCGCTCGAGAAGTCGAGCTCCGGCCTCGGAGTCTTCCAAAGGGGAAACCGGAGCCCCGCCCAACACTTGAGGGAGGAGCGCCGCCAACGCCTCGCCCTGGGTCAGGAGCTCCTCACCCGACCTGCAGGCGTCGGACTGGCCGCCCTCCTCCTCACAGAGCTCCCCCACTCGGTCCCGAGCCCCTGTCAACGCCTCATTCATGGCGGCTACCAGGCTCTCCAAGGCGGTGTCGTCCTCGAAGTAGGG
>SKZC01000263.1 GCA_007127575.1 Gemmatimonadota bacterium | reverse complement strand
TCCGTGCGGCCAAAAAGGCCACCTGCCGACCCTGGGAACCTCCCCGGTGGGAGAAGAAGGGGAGCTGACCGCACCGGGTACAATGGCGTGAAACCGTGACGTTCTCTTCCACTGCACCGGCCTCCACGAGTTCCTTCCGAATTCGCTCACGTAGGTCCAGGAGGCCGGTTGAACTTCGCTCTTCCCCCAGGGCCCGAAACACCTCCGGCCCCACCTCGTAGCAGTCGCCACAGATGGCCGGGCCCAGATGGAAGGCCAGCCCATCCGCCTTCACGGCCAACCGGTGGGCCAGAACCTCCAGTACTCGGGAGACCATCCCCGCCGCCACTCCCTTCCACCCGCAGTGAGCCAGGCCCAGAATCCGGCGGGGGCCGTCCACCACGAAGAGGGGTACGCAATCCGCCAGAGACACGGTCAGGAGGACATCGGCGTGACGGGTCACGTGTCCATCGGCGCCAGAATGCAGGTGTAGTCCCGGGGAACCCGGCTCGTGGAGCAGAACGTTGGTGCCGTGGAGCTGCCTGGCATGAACCACGCTGGATACCGCCAGCTCTCTTCCAAGGGACTCCCACCGCTCCAAGACCCTGGCCGAGGGCTCGGTCCCGAAGAGGCGGAGGTCGAAGCGCCGGTCCCGTTCGGAGGGAGGACATGCCAGTGTCGTCCCCTGGACCAGCCACGGAAAGCGCTCTCGCCACTCCGGATGTGTGACCGCCGGAACGCCCCCCTCCATGACGGTCTCGATGGGCTACAACCTCCGTAAAGAATCCCGACTTCGTGTACCGGCACGACTCGGTTCGCGCCCAGACCGACGCCCTACGACGCGAGAAGCTACCCAGCCCCCCCGGCCTGTCAACCGAGTCCTTCGGCCCTCTGGCGACGCGTTGGCCGCGGTGGATCCGCATTTACACCTCGCACGCGGGAGAAAAAGCGATAGTTTATAGATGCTGCGCTCATACCGGACCACGACCGGGCCGCCGAGCGGTGCCCCCCGGAGGGGGTGGGGCCGCGAGGTGACGTAAATCGTCGAAGACACCCAACGGACGATGTCCACTCCAAAGTTGTTCGATTCGCACAATGCAGGGTACGTGCAGGACCTGTACGAACGTTTCGCCAGAAACCCACAATCCGTCCCCGAGGAGTGGAGGAAGATCTTCTCCCGAGGCCTCCAGGAAGCCACCGAGTCGGGCCTCATGCCCCCGGAGAGCCTCCAGGAGAACGGTCGCACGGTAGCGGAGAGGCCGCGGGGCTCCACCGCGCCTGCCGTCTCCGCCGCGACGGATGGGACCCGCGTCGCTGAGAAGTCGGATCTGGACCGGCTCCAGGCCGTTCTCCCGCTCATCGCCCGGGCCACGGCGCTGATTCAGGCCTTCCGGGACCACGGGCACCAACTGGCTCAGATCGATCCCCTGGGGAGCGAGCCGCCGGGACACCCTCAGCTCGACCCTTCGTTCTTCGGGACCTCCATGGAAGAACTCCGGGAGATTCCCACCTCTCTCGTGGTGGACGGCGGCGGAGACGTCCCCCTCTCCGAGACTCTGGAACAGCTTCAAGCGATCTACTGCGGATCCATCGGATTCCAGTTCGAACACCTGGAAGACCCGGAAAAGGTCCGGTGGCTGTGGGACGAGGTGGAGTCCGAGAGCCACGTCCGGCCCCTGGACCGGGAAGAGAAGGTGGGAGTCCTCCGCCGTCTCTCCGAAGTGGAGGGGATGGAGCGGTTCCTCCACCGCGCCTACTTGGGCCATAAGCGATTTTCAGTGGAGGGGAACGACATGCTCGTCCCCATGCTGGACCTGGCCATCGAGAGCGCCGCCCGAAGTGGGGGAAGTCGAGTCGTGTTGGGCATGGCCCACCGAGGACGCCTGAACGTCCTCAGCCACATCGTGGGGATCGACTACCAGGCGATCCTTCGGGAATTCGAGGGGGCCCCGCCGGACGGGGGACCCCTGGATCAGGCGAACCCCGGCACCGGCGACGTGAAGTACCACCACGGTGCCGAAGGGGAGTTCGGACTGTCCGACGGGGGCTCGGTGGCCGTGGAGCTGGTCCCGAACCCCAGTCACCTGGAGTTCGTCAACCCGGTGGTCATGGGCATCGCCCGAGCCCTCCAGTGGGAGTCGGCCGACCGCGGCGCGGAGCAAGACACCTCCGCCGTGGTCCCCATCCTCATGCACGGCGACGCCGCGTTCGGAGGCGAGGGAGTGGTGGCAGAAGCCTTGAACCTGGCTCGGCTCCGAGGCTACACCACCGGGGGAACCGTCCACATCATCGTGAACAACCAGATCGGGTTCACCACCGATCCCGACGACGGCCGGTCCACTCGCTACGCCAGCGACGTAGCCAAGGGCTTCGATATCCCCATCCTCCATGTGAACGCCGATGACCCGGAGGCATGCCTCGGCGCGGTCCGGCTCGCCATGGCGTACAGGGGCCGATTCCGGGACGACATCGTCATCGACCTGGTGGGCTATCGCCGTCACGGCCACAATGAGGGCGATGAACCCTCCTACACCCAGCCGAGCCTCTACGAGCGGATCAAGGAGCACCCTACGGTTCGGGATCAGTGGCTCCAGCGCCTCCAGGAAGAGGGGCTACTGGGTGAAGAGGAGGCGAAATCCATCGAGGACGAGGTCTCGGCCACCCTCCGGAAGGCCCAGGAAGAGGTGCAGGAAGAGGCCAGCGATGTGGAAGCCTCCCTCCTGCCTCCCCCTCCGGATGAGCCGGAGCCAGTGGATCTGGACACGGAAGTGGAGTTCCCCCTCCTGGAGGAGATCAACGAAGCCGCCCTCCAGGTTCCAGATGGGTTCACCGTACATCCCAAGCTGGCCCGCCAGCTCGACCGGCGGCGGGAGGAATTTTCGGAAGAGACCCGACTGGAGTGGGCCCACGCCGAGTCGTTGGCGTTCGGCTCCTTGCTTCGGGAGGGGACCCCGGTTCGGATGACGGGCCAGGACTCGGAGCGAGGGACCTTCAGTCAACGTCACATGGTCCTGCACGATGTGGAGACGGGAGACCGACACCTGCCTCTGGCCCACTACGGCGAAAGCCGCCTCGAGCTCTACAACTCGCCCCTCTCCGAGGTGGCCGTCCTGGGCTTCGAGTACGGCT
>SKZC01000105.1 GCA_007127575.1 Gemmatimonadota bacterium | reverse complement strand
CGGCGCCGGCGGTGTCGAAGACGGTGAAGCGGGCGTTCATGACGTCGGCTACCCACATCCGGTCCGGCCCGTCGCGGATGAGACGGAAGGGCCCCCGAAGCTCCCCGGGTCCCTCCCCCTCGCCCCCCAGGGTCCGGACGTGCTCTCCCTCGCGGTCGAAGATCCGGACCTCGTGGGCCGATTGGTCCGCCACCCAGATTCGCCCGTGATCGTCCACCTCCAGGGCGGGGATCATTCCCCCGAAGGCGTCGGGGCCATCTCCCTCCACCACTCCGATGCGAAGCTCCTCCACCAACCTCCACTCCTCTCCTGGAGCCCAGAGGCCCTCCGCCGGGTTGGACACCTGCACGGCACCGTCGGGAAGGGTGTCCACCTGGACCCGGGCCTCGTCCCCTCCTGGGGTCACGTCCCCGCACCCGGGCGCCACGAAGAGCAGCAACGGAAGGATCGCGAGGCGAGCCCCCGTCGCACCTCCCTTCAGCCCCCGTTCGAAGAGGAGGTAGAGGGCCGGGGTGGTGGTGAGAACGAAGAGGGTGGAGGAGAGGAGGCCGCCGATGAGGGCATAGGTGAGGGCGTTCCAGATGGTGGCGTCGGCGTGGGGCATGAAGAGGACCAGGGGGAGGAGTCCCAGCACCGTAGTGGTGGTGGTCATGAGGATGGGACGCACCCGCTCCAGGGTCCCCTTCACGATGGCCCGCTCCAGGGTGAGGTCCCCTCGTTCAGATCGAACCCGATTGATGTGGTCCACCAGGAGGATGGCGTTGTTCACCACGATCCCCCCCATCATGATGACTCCGATGAACGCTTCCCGGGTGAAGGAGGCGTTGACGTAGAAGAACATGAGGAACACTCCGATGAGGGCCATGGGAACGGCCAGAAGGACGCAGAACGGCTGGCGGAGGGACTCGAAGAGCCCGGCGGTGACCATGAACACCAACCCGATGGAGACGAGGAGCACCATCCACATCTGCCGCTGGTCCTCGGCCCCCCATCGAAACCCCTCCTGGCCTCGGACGCTGTAACCGGGGGGGACGTCGGTGGCGGCGATGGCGGCGTCGTGGTAGAGGTCACCCAGACGCCGGGGTCCCCGGAACTCGTAGCCCACGGTGCGGATGTACTGCTGGTCCTCCCGACGAATCTCCGCCAACACCTCCCGGGGCTCCACGTGGATCACGTCCCCCAGCCGCACGGCGGTCCCCATGGGGGAGGTGAGGAGAATCTGCCCCAGCGCCTGGACGTCCCGCTCCAGGAAGCCGGCCAGCTTTACGTCGAAGGCCAGGGGCTCTCCTCCGATGGCGATTCGTGACGGAGGGCCGCCGGTGCCCCGGAGGGCCGTCTGCATCTGGCCCACCAGCTCCTGCACGGTCATGTCGTAGCGGGCCAGGGCATCCCGGTCCACCTCCACCGCGAACTCGGTGGCCCGTTCCCGACTGAAGCCCGGAGCCTGGTTCGTGTTCACCTCCCCCACCCGGGAGATCCCCTGGAGGCGGGAGCCCAGGTCCTCGGCGATGTCCCGGACCCGCTCGTAGTTGTAGCCCTGGACGTTGATCCGGTAGTTGGGGAGCATGCCGCCCCCTCCTCCGTAGAAGGAGGGGCCCTGGCCGTAGACCCGCACCTGGGCGCCCGTATAGCCCAGGGAGTAGGACTTGAGGCGCTCCTCAATGATGAGGGGGACGGGGGTGTGCTCCAGGGAGTCGGGAAAGAACACCCGGGTGTGGGCGTTGGTGTCGAACACCGAGGTCTCAAAGCGCTCCACTTCGTCGATCCCCGCCAACCGGGTCTCGAAGCTGGCCGAGAGCTCATCCACTCGCTCCAGGTCGGAGCCCCGGGGGAGGGTGATCTGGACGTCGATCCAGCTTCGCTGTCCCATCCCCCCGCCCCAGACGGTCCCCCGGGTCACGTAGGTGTCGAAGAGGTGCCAGGAACCTCCCAGGCAGAGGCACGCCACCAGGACGGCCACCCACGGCGCCTTCAGGGTCAGGCCGAGCAGGCCGGAGTAGAACCGGATGTAGAGGGGGGCCCGCCGCTCGCCTTCCCCCCCGCTCTCCCCCAGCTCCAGGGCGGCGGGTGCGGAGGCGGGGCGCATGGCATCGCCTCCCCGGTCCAGGATCCGGGCCGCCAGCGTGGGGATGAAGGTGAACGCCACGAAGAGGGAGGCCATAAGGGTGAGGGCCACCACGATGGCCAGGGGGACGTAGTAGAGTTGGAGCTCGCCCTGGAAGTAGACGAAGGGCACGAAGACGATGAGGGTCGTGGCGGTGGAGGCCACGATGGCCAGCACCACGTGTCGGGCCCCGTTCTCCGCGGCCTCGTCGGGCTCCTCTCCCTCCTGCCACCGCCGGTAGATGTTCTCCAGAACCACGATGGAGTTGTCCACGATGAGCCCGAACCCCAGCGCCAGCCCCATGAGGGTCAGGATGTTCAGGGTGAACCCGCCGAAGTAGATGAGGTTCAGGGCGATGAGGATGGAGAACGCGATGGTGAGGAACACCACCCCCGCCGTCTTGAGGGAGCGGAGGAATAGGAGGAGCACAAAGAAAATGACCACCGCCGAGACCAGGGCCCGGGACCTCAGGTCCGTGAGCTGGTGGCGGATGTCCTCGCTCTGATCGTCCACCAGGATGAGCCGCGCCCCCGACGGGTTGAGCGCCTGGAGCTCCTCCACTCGCTCCCGGGCCCGCTCCGCCACCTCCACCGCGTTCGTCCCCGCCTCCCGGAACACCCGAAGCGTCACGGCGGGGCTTCCGTCGATGCGCTGGAGGGAGCGAGGCTCCTCGAAGGTGTCCCGGATCCGGGCCAGATCCCCTACCCGGATGGGCCGCCCATTCAAGGCGAAGACGGCGCTTCGGATGTCCTCCACCGAAGCGGGCCGCTCCCGGATGGCGATGGTGAGCTGCCGGTCCCCATCCCGCACCGCTCCGGCCTCCCGCACCAGATCCAGGTTCAGGATCTCCTGACGCACCTGCATGGGGGTGAGGCCCAGAGCGGTGATCTGGGTCTCGTCCAGCTCCACCTCCAGGATCCGTTCGCGCCCTCCCGCCACCACCGCCCGGGCCACCCCCGGCACCTGTCCCCGCTCCGGGGCCACCTCGTCCACCAGATGGGCCCGG
>SKZC01000117.1 GCA_007127575.1 Gemmatimonadota bacterium | reverse complement strand
CTCTTCGCCCCGGGCTTCCAGACGACGAAGCTCCTCCTCGGCCATGGCCCGGAGCTCGGGCTCCTGGGCCTCGCGAGCCACTTCCCGGGTTCCTCGGAGCTCCTCCTGAAGTCCCTGGAGGGTTTCGGCCAGTTCTGCCACGGGCTCCAGCTCGGCTCGTTCCCGACCCAGCTCCCGCATCCGGTCCAGATCCTCGGTGAGCTGAGGGTCGGCCAGCGCCAGATTCACCTCCTGGAACCGCTCCACCGCATCGGCCAGACGCTTCTCCAACCGGTCGTCCAGAAACGAGTCCTTCACCGGTCCCGGAACAGCCGGAGCGGAGGGGCTCAGTCCTTCGACCCGCCCGTTTCTCCGTACTTCCGCTTGAAGCGCTCCACCCGGCCGGCGGTGTCCACCAGCTTCTGTTTCCCGGTGTAGAAGGGATGGCAGTGGGAACAGATCTCCACGCTGATCTGTTCCCGGGTGGAACGGGTTTCGATGACGTTCCCGCAGGCGCAACTGATCTGGGCGGGCTTGTATTCGGGATGGATCCCAGGCTTCATGGTCCGAACTCCGGCTCCTGAACGCAGGGACGGCCCCAGGAGCACCCCGGGTTCCGTCTGAGACTTTGTAGTATAGAGTGGGAACCCTTCGACTTCAATGCCGGAGCCCGGTGAACCGTATCCCATTCATTCCGGGCGGGAGGGAGGAGATTTCAGGTCCCAGCGGCGTCGGAAGCGTCCGGGCCGGCCATGGCCCGTCCCTCCAGCACCCGATCCACCAGGAGCTCGCCGAAGGGAAGGGCGCAGGTGAAGCCCGGGGAGACGGCATTGAGGATATGCAGGGACCGCTCATCCCCTTCCACCCGAAAGTCCATCTCCAGGCGGCTCTCCCGGGTGTTCACCAGTTGGGCCCGGATCCCGGGGCGACCCCAGCGCCGGTAGTCCTCCTCCTTCACCCCCATGGCGAGCCCGGCGGCCCGCTCCACCATCACCCTCCGCCGCCCCGTCCGGATCGCCTCCCGGGCCAGAAACCGGAACCCGAAGGCGTTTCGGGCCAGGAGGCGAAGCTGCCTCCACCCGATCTCCGCCGTCTCCCCGGGGCGAAACCCTCGGAGGCCCCCGTAGTGCTCTCTCCAGAGGGCCGGGCGGGCCGACGGGCCGATCTTTTCACCCCCCTCCGCCGTGGGGGTGAGGTGAATCCCCAGGAAGGGGACGGAGAGATCCGGAACGGGATAGAGACAGCACCCTACGGGCCGGTCCCCGTTGGCCGAGAGGAGGTACGAACCCCGGAAGGGCAGGATCCGGTGGTGGCGGGAATAGCCGAAGGCCCGGGCCACCTGGTCCGCCTGGAGGCCGGCGGCGTTCACAATGAAGCCCGGGGTCACGGTTCGGCCGTCGGATAGCCGAACGCTGGGACGGGAATCCCCCCGACCGCCCCGGTTGCCGACGAAGCGGACGCCCCACAGCACCTCTACCCCCCGGGCCTCCGTGTCCCGGGCCAGCGCCGCTACCGTGGCCCCCGGATCTACCACCGCCGTCTCCGGGGAATAAAGGGCCCGGGCCAGGCCAAGGGCACGGGGCTCGATTTCCCGGGCCTCCGCAGCGGTGATCTCCCGGAGGGGCACCTCGTTCTCCCGGGCTCGCACCAGGAGGAGAGGGAAGGCGTCCAACTCCGAGGGGCGGGTGGGGAGGAGGAGTTTTCCCGTCTCCCGGAGAGGAAGTCCCCGCTCCCGACAGAACTCCTTCCACCGCCGATTGCCTTCCCGGGTGAGCCGGGCCTTCAAGCTCCCCGGCTCGTAGTAGAAGCCGGCGTGGAGGACCCCGCTGTTCCGCCCGCTGGCGTGGAGCCCCGGAGCCCCTTCCTTCTCCAGCACCACGATCCGGTCCGACGGGTTCCGGTGGCTCCATGCACGGGCCACCGCCAACCCCACCACTCCGCCACCGATGACCAGAAGGTCGGGTTGGCGAGAAGGAGGAGACGTGGCCATAGCGGGTGCAAAGATATGTGACAGTGGGTGAGGTGGGCCAGTTGGATTTCCACCTTCGGGAAGAGGGCTGGACATCCGCGCCCCCCTGAACCCCGAACATACTCCTCACCCCACTTCGTCCTCCTCTACCGGCACCAGATTCAGGTCCAGACGGTAGCGGCGGAGCCGGGGGCGGTCCGGCCCGTTCTCCTCCCATGCCTCCAAGGGCACCGGCGCCTCGTCACCCCCGTTCAACGTCACCATGATCCGCGCCTCCGTCTCCTCCACGGCTCGAGCTAGCCCGCTCCATCCCCGGTACAGCCGGAGGCTTCCCTCCACCCCCTCCGGCCCGGAGGGTTCGTGGCCCCCATCTCTACCGGCCGCGCCTCGGGCCGTCTCGGGATCGCTCTGGGCCTCTCCCTCCGGAGTCCAAACCGCCTCCGGGGATAGGCGAAGCTCCGGGCGGAGTTGCACCATCTGGAGGAGAAGCTGGACTTCCTCCGGAGAGCCGGCGACGATGGCGGGTCGACGATGGTCTCCAGGGGCTGAAGGTCGGACTGTCAGCGAGGCCCACTCCACCCCCCGGAGGGCTGCCAGGAAGAGGGTGCAGAGGAGAAGGTCCACCGCTACAACCCCCCGGGAAAGCCCGAATCCCACCACCATGAGAGAGAGAGCCACCGCCACCACCGAGCCCAGGAGACTCCCCATCACGAGACGTCCCGCCAGGGGAACCGGCTTCGGGAGGCGAGGCCGGTAGAACCCGGCTCCGGCGAAGACGGCCAGCTTGGCGGCCACCACCAGCGGAAGAGCTTCCTGGAAGTAGGTGAGCTCCTCCTGGAGCTGCGGGGGGTCCCAACGGACGAGGTAGGCGGCGTAGAAGGCCAGGAGCACGGCGGCGGCATCCGCCGACACCCGGAGGACGGGAACGCGTTGGTGCCAGGCATCCGCCTGGTGGACGAAGCTCCGGAGCCCCCATCCCCCTTCCACTCGCTCCCGGAGTCCCACCCGGAGAAGGAAGGCTCCCCCGGCCAGAAACCCCAGGCAGAGGAGGCCCACCAGGAAAAGGGCCAGGTGCCGCTCTTCCGTGCGGAGGAGGAGCCCCACTCCGCCACCCATGGCCGCCAGGGCCCAGAGCGTGTATACGGCCCTCCGTTCGGAAATCCCCAAGCGGACCAGCCGGTGGCTCAAGTGGTCCCTGCCGCCCTGGGAGAGGGGACGCCCCTCGGCCAGGCGGGCAGCGGTGACCAACGCGGTGTCCAGGATGGGAACCGCGAGGAGGAGAACAGGAACGGCCACCACGGTAAGGACGCCCCGTCCCCCTCCCGCGGCGGGGGAGAGGGCCAGCCCGGCCAGGAACACCCCCAGAAAGAGGGCCCCTGAGTCTCCCATGAAGATCCGGGCCGGCGGATGGTTGTGGACCAGGAACCCCGCCACGGAGCCGGCCAAGACGAAAGCCACCAGGGCGAGCTGGGGGAGCCCCTCCAGAACGAAGATCACTCCCAGGAAGAGGGCCGCGATGCAGGCCACGCCTCCCGCCAACCCATCCATGTTGTCCAGGAGGTTCAGGGCGTTGGTCACCCCCACGATCCAGAGGAAGGTGAGGGCCACGTCCAGGGGGTAGACCCCGGTGAGCTGGAGGAGGACTCCGCTGGCCACCAGGATCCCGGCTCCCCCCACCTGGGCCACCAGCTTCACGCCGGGACCCAGGGGCCGAAGGTCGTCCACCAGCCCTACCACGAAGAGGAGGACCCCGGCCAGCAACAGCCCCTCCAGGGGGGTCCAGACGTGGAGGGCCGGGTCCAGGTGCACCCGGATCACCTCCGGGCCCCGGAGGAGGAGGACGCCCCCTCCCCCGGCCATGAGGAAGGAGGCCACGATGGCCACGCCGCCCAGCGCGGGCTTGGGCTCCCGATGCCATCGGTCCTCCCGGACCCCCACCACCCACCGGTACCGTAGGGCCGCGCGCCGCACTCCGGCGGTGAGAAGAGCGGAGAGGAGAAGGGCTACAGCCCCCGAGGCCGCAAGAACCATGGTGGCGCTCACGGGGGCGTCCCCCCCCCGCCGGATCCGGTGGCGGTCCCGCTCCGGGCCATGGCCCGGAACCGAGGGCTGGTCTCCAGAAGCGCGTCGTAGCTGCCGGAAGCGAGGAGGCGGCCCCTCGGAGTGAGGAGGCCCAGCGCCATGGTGAGGGTCTTCATCTTCCGCGTTCCGCCTTCCGGTGGAGGTGGGACCCGGTTAGCCCGGAAGAGCCCCGGCCGGTGCGGCCTCCCCTTCCCCCTGAAGGTGAGCGGCCACCTCGTCGATGATCTCGTCCAGCCCCTTGGTGGGGTGCCAGTCCAGGAAGGCGCGGAGCTTGGCCGCATCGGGCTGCCTTCGCTCCATGTCCTCGAAGCCCTCTCCGTACGCCTTCTCGTAGGGGACGAGCTCCACTTGGGAGGGGGAGCCCGTCCTGGCCTTCACCTGCTCCGCCAGGGCCCGGATTGTGATCTCGGCTTCGCAGCCGATGTTGAAGACCTCACCCGCGGAGTCCTCGATCCCGTCCACCAGACCCATCACCGCCCTCACCGCATCGTCCACATGGAGAAAGGAGCGGCTCTGCTCCCCGGTCCCGTACACGGTGATAGGCTCGCCGGCGAGCGCCTGCCCCACGAACCGGGGGACCACCATCCCCCAACGCCCCCGCTGCCGAGGGCCCACGGTGTTGAAGAACCGTCCGATGGTCACGGGAAGGCCGTGCTCCTCGTGGTAGGCCAGCCCCAGGAACTCGTCCAGGACCTTGGTGCAGGCGTAGGCCCAGCGACGCCGGCTCGTGCTCCCCATGATGCGGTCATGCTCCTCGTGGAGGCGGCCTCCGGCCTTCCCGTAGATCTCCGACGTGGAGGCCAGGAAGAGGGCGGCGCCGTGCCGGTGGCAGCAGTCCAGGACGATCTCCGTCCCCCGAACGTTGGTGGTGATGGTGGCCACCGGCTCCTCCATGATCTTCTTCACCCCCACGGCTGCGGCCAGGTGGTAGACGGCATCCACCTTCCCCACCACGTCGTGCATCATGGGCCAGTTCATGATGGAGTCCACGATGAGGCGGAGGGAGGGGTGAGAGCGTACCGCCTTCAGGTTCTCCAGGCGCCCGGTGGAAAGGTCGTCCACCACATAGACCTCGTCCCCACGCTCCAGGAGGCGCTCCACCAGGTGGGAGCCGATGAATCCGGCGCCCCCGGTAACGAGAACGGTACGGGACATGGCGCTCCCTCCTCAGGTGATGTGCAGCAGCAGCAACAGTGGGGCTCTGTAGCACAACTTGGACCCTGAGGTGCGGTTTGTCCAAGGATGACCCGTGGGAATCCGCCAGATTTTTCGGGTGAGGGGGAAAGGAGGAACGTCCGCCCCCCGGCTCGGGTCCAGTGGTTTCGGCTCAGCCCCGACCCTCTGGGCCCAGGTCCTCCCGATAGAGCTCGGCCATATCTCGGCAGAGGCGCTCCACCCCGAACCGGCGGAGCGCCGAGGTCCGGGCCCGCTCCCGCTCCTCCTCCCCAGGGGGAGCCTCCAGGGTGCGGGCCAGGGCGGAGGCGAAAGCCCAGGAGAGGGCCAGAGGGTCTCGGCCGTCCCCCTCCACCAGCCGCCCCAGGTCTCCCTCTTCGAGGACCTCGGGCACCCCACCTACGGCCCGGGCCACCACGGGGACTCCGGCGACCAGCGCCTCGATCACGGCCACCGGCGTGCCTTCGTCGTGAGAGGGGAGGGCCAGAACGTCCATGGCCCGGTAGAGACGGGGAAGGTCCCGGCGCCAGCCCAGCCAGAGAACCCGGTCCTCCACCCCCCATTCTCGGGCCCGCTCCTGGAGCTCCGCCTCCCGCTCCCCACCGCCTACCACCAGGAGTCGGATCCGCCGGGAGAGGAGTCGCTCCAGGGGACGGATGGAGAGGAGGAGGAGCTCGTGGTTTTTCACCGGAACCAGGCGGCCTACACTTCCCACCACCACCGTCTCCTCTTCCAGGCCCAGCTCGCGGCGAACCTCGGCTCGCACGGACCCCTCCTCCTGCGGGCCCGGCGGGCTGAACGGATCTAGCTCCAGCCCCAGAGGGATCACCCGGTACCGCTCCCGCCGTCCAATCCGGAGCTCCTCGGCCATCTCCCGCCGCTGGTCCTCTGTGAGCACCACGATCCGATGGGTGATACGGGCCAGCGCCCGCTCCATCGCCAGAAAGACCCGGGTGGCGAAGGGGGAGAAGTAGCTCCCCCCCAGGACGTGTCCATGGTAGGTGTGGACCCGGAGGGGGACCCGGGCCAGGAAGGCCGCCAGCCGGCCCAACGTCCCGGCCTTGGCGGTGTGGGTGTGGACCACAGCGGGACGCTCCCGGAGGAAGGTCCGGAGCAGAGCGAGGAAGACCTGGAAATCCGCCCAGGGGGAGAGGGTCCGGTTGAGGCGGGGAAGCCGGTGGACCTCCACTTCCCGCTGGGCGGCGAAGTACGCCATGTCCCCTTCGTCCTCCGTCACCTCCCCGGCCAGGAGGCGGGTCCGGAACCCATGAGCCTCCAGACCCCGGCTCAGGAGTACGACGTGGATGGCGGGGCCGCCCACGTTGAGGCGGGCGATGACCCGGTGGATCCGGGTGGGGGCGTCCGTCCCGGAGGGGGCATTCATCCCCGAAGGCGCGCCGGTCCCCGGAGCCTCTGGATGAGGAGCCTCCTCAGCCCTTCACGATCCAGGCCCCCGGACGGCCGCCGTCCCGGGCACCGGCCACCTGAGAGGTGGCGTTCCGGGCGTCCACCAGGACCCGGGACCCGTCGAAGATCCGCTCCAGATCGAAGCTGGAGTGGTCCGTGAGGAGGAGAACGGCGTCGGCCCCCTCCAGAGCCTCGTCGGTGAGGGGGACGGACCGGCGGACCGTCCCATCCTCCTGAAGCTCGCTCACGAAGGGGTCGTGGAATTCCACCTCTCCACCGTCGGCCTCCAGCGCGTAGAGGATGTCCAGCGCCGGGGATTCCCGAACGTCGTCCACATCCTTCTTGTATGCCACGCCCAGGACCAGAATCCGGGAGCCGTTCACCGCCTTCCGCTCCTGATTCAAGGCCTCCCGAACCTTGTCCACCACGAAGTGGGGCATTTCGGCGTTCACCTCGGAGGCCAGCTCGATGAACCGGGCCCGGTAGTCCAGGGTGCGCATCTTCCAGGAGAGGTAGTGGGGGTCCACCGGAATGCAGTGTCCCCCCAGCCCCGGGCCGGGGGTGAACTTCATGAACCCGAAGGGCTTGGTGGCGGCGGCCTCGATGACTTCCCAGACGTCCACGTCCAGCCGGTCCGCGATCTGCGCCGTCTCGTTCACCAGGGCGATGTTCACCGCCCGAAACGTGTTCTCCAGGAGCTTGGTGAGCTCGGCGGCCTCGGTGGAGCTCACCGCCACTACCGTTTCCACGAATCGCTGGTAGAAGCTCCTGCCTCGCTCCAGGCACGCCTCCGTGATCCCCCCGATGACCTTCGGGGTGTTGTGGGTCTTCCAGACCCGATTGGCCGGGTCCACCCGCTCGGGAGAAAAGCAGAGGAAAAAGTCCTTCCCCACCTCCAGCCCCTTATCCTCGAAGAGGGGGAGGAGCACCTCCCGGGTCGTTCCCGGATAGGTGGTGGATTCCAGGATGACGAGCTGGCCCGGCCGGAGGGCCTCGGCCACGGACTGCCCGGCGGCCATGATGTAGGAGATGTCCGGGTCCCGGGTCTTGGAGAGAGGGGTGGGGACGCAGATGGAGATCACGTCGCACTCGGCCAACCGGGCGAAGTCCGTGGTGGCCTCCAGCATTCCCTTCTCCCGGAACTCCTCCACCTCCTGGTGGGGCACGTCGCCGATGTGGCTCCGGCCGGAGTTCACCGTCTCCACCACCGAGTCCTTCACGTCGAAGCCCAGGGCGGCGACGCCGGCGCGGGCGGCGGTGACCGCGAGAGGGAGGCCCACGTAGCCCAGGCCGATGACGCCGAGGGTGGGGGAATCAGATGGGGTCTGGCTCATAGGGCTAAGCGCCGTGAGTGGATTGCGGGTTGCAGGGGGTGGCCGAAGAATGAAGGAAAATGACAGCGAAACCCCCGAGGGAAAAGGGCGGAACACAGCCCAACCCCGGAGCCGGGAACGCGTCGGAGGAGGAGGCCAGCAAATCTCGGACCAGAATGCTTCGCGGGGACGGTGGGAGGACGGGCTCGTGGCCCTCTCCCTGGCGAACCTGTGGGTGTATCCGAATTGTAGGTTGCCCCTCGACGCGGAGTACTTTCTGGAGGAGCCCATCCATTGGAGCTTCGCCGCTTCGACCGGGTGTTCGCCCTGGCCCTGTCTCATCACCTCTTGGTGGGCCACCGGATCCTTCTGGATGAGAATTTCCGCTTGATGCGGAGGTTTTTTCGAGACTTCGTCCTCGCTGACTCCGATCCCCCAATCGATCCACGGTTCAAGTAGCGGGCCTGGGAGCGGATGAAGCAAAGGAGGCTGTGGGCGTTCCTTATCCTTCCGAGCCCAGGATCGAAGCAACTCGGAGCCGGGCACTCGGCTTGGATCCCGCCAGTGCCGTCAGAATTCTCACGTAGCCCGCATCGATGACCTCCGTTCCGGCAATACTCCGGATCCGTTCGGCCACCGCCACCCGGGTCTCGACGGGGATCCGCAGTGCCTCCTGGATCCCGCGTACCCAAGCCTCCGGTTCGAGGGGCGCGAGTACCCCCCCACCACGGCCCGCACCTTCCAGCCAGAATCGGAAGGCCGGCTCCGCCGCGTTGGCCACGACGGGAACACCAGCGGCCAGCGCTTCCAAGAGGGGGGTCCCTAGCCCCTCGTCCCAGGCCGGCATCAAGTAGACGTCCGAGGCTCGGAGGACCGTGGACTGGTTCAAGAAACCGGGTCGCAGCCAGATCCGGTCCTGGATGCCGGAAGCCTGGATGAGGTGTCGGACCCGCGCCAGCGACTCTCCTTCACCCGTGCGACCTGGAACGGGCCAGTCGGGTCCGCCCATCAGGATCCGCAGGCCCTGCGAACATCCAGCCAGCATGTCGACCAGGAAGGCGTGGTTCTTCCGAGGAATGAACTGAGCCACGGACGAGCCCAGGGGGAGGGCGTCGTCAGGAACTCCCAGCTCCCTGCGAGCCTCGCCGCGAGCTTCGGGAAGGGTGGGGCGGAATCGAGTTTCGTCCACCGGGTTGGGGCGCGTCCAGACGTTGTCGACGAGGCCCTCTTCCCGCGCCCGCTCGGCGAGCTGGGGTGAGATCGCCATGACGACCGTGCGGCGGGTGAGGTCGGGGGCCGGTGTAACGAATCGAAGAACAGGGAGCCGCTGTACAGGCGTGTCCATCCGCGAGGTGAGCTCCACCAGGAGAGGGCATTGCTTTCGCGAGGCCCAGGCCATGGCCGTGGCCGTGATGCCCGAGGTTCCCACCACATGTACCACGTCCCAGCCCCCGCGATCGAGGAAGCGTTTCGCCTGGTGGGCCACTTCGAGCGTCCCGAGCCGCCAGGTCCAGCCGCCGATCCCGCGTCCACGCCTCCACCAATCGAAGACGCGCGGACCGATCCGGTGGACGGGAATTCCCTCCACCACGTCTTCCCGTACACCCGACCACGTCACCGAGCCCGCCAGGACATGCACCTTCAGATCCGGTGACAGGTTCTGCAGCCGTAGGTAGGTGCGATGCAGCCGGATCGCCGCTCCGGAGTACTCTGGAAGATATTTGCTGATGGCGAGGAGGACGCGCATGGGAAGCATGGTTAACACGTCTGGGTCCCAGGAGCCAAAGAACGGGGGAGGAAGGTGGATTTTCCACAGTCGCCTGCAGCGTGTTCCTATCGCTCCAGAGACCAGGCCCCGCGATCCCGGATCTTTCTGACCTTGTGCCCGTGTCGGTATGGTAACCGGGTTATGGACGCCCTCGATCCCTCCCCCCGCCCACTCGATCGGCCCACATTGGCGGATCCACCTGTCGCGTTGGATCCGGATGAGGATTCCAGGCCGGAGCTCCTCATCGGCCTCCTCACCCTCCAGGTGGCCGGAGCAGAACGGATGGCCCTGGAGCTCGCCCGGGCCTTCGCGGAAGACTACCGCATTCGGGTCGCCACCATTCGGGACCGGTCCCACAGGCCCTCCGTTCTGCCCGAAGGGACGTCCGTCGGGGGCCTCAAGGACCTCCTCTTCGCCCACGCCGACGTTCTACACACTCACCTCTTCCTCCCTGGCCTCGTCGCCCGCATCCGACGGATCTGGGATCGACGGACTCCGTGGGTGCATACGGTGCATTACCACAACTACGAAGCCATTCGATGGGGAGGGCTTAAGCGCTGGCTGGATCACCGATGGATCTTCCCCGAGGCAGATGAAGTGGTCGCCGTGAGCTCTTCGGTGGCCGACACGCTGGAGCATCTCCCTCAGCTACGTACGATCTGGAACGCGGTCCACCTACCGAGGCCATCCGACGCCCGGACGCCGCCCCGGACGAGGCCATCCAAGGGCCGGCCCGAGGGGACGGGAGGCCTTGTGGTAGGGACCGTGGCTATGCTTCGCCCCGAGAAAGGCCTCCTGGACCTTCTCGACGCCGCCTCGCTCCTCCGGCGGCGAGTGCCGGCTCTTCAGCTCCGGATCGCTGGGGAAGGCCCATTGAGATCCGAATTAGAACGCCGAATCCTCCGGTTGGGGCTCACCGACACGGTCGAACTCTGCGGGTACGTGGAAGAGATCCACGAGTTTTACCGGTCTCTGGACATCTACGTTCAGCCCTCTGAGCGAGAGCCCTTCGGGATCGCCGCGCTAGAGGCGTTCGCCTTCGAGCTCCCGCTCGTGGTCTCGGAGGCCGGATTTCTTCCCACTCTGGCCGGCCAAGGCCGCTTCGGCCGCCTTGTAAGACAAGGGCCGGACTTCGCCAAACAACTCGCCAAGGCCCTCGAGGATGTTTCGACCAGTGATGAGCGTTGGAGAAGTCGTTCGGCCGAAGGCCTTCGCCACTGGCAAGAACGACTCCGGCCCGAACGTATGGTGGCCGAGTACCGGCGGCTCTACTCAGACCTCCGTTCACCGGGAGTCTGCATGCTCGCCCCTGTAGTCACCGAGGCCACCGGCGGTCTTCAGCGGCAGCTCGAGCTCCAGACCCGCGCATTGGCCCGCCTCGGTTGGCGGGTCCAGATCCTCCAGAGGGGACCCAAAGATCTCCTTCGGGATCCCACCCTCCGGAAGCGATGGACCCACGCCCGGTTTCTCCTCACGCCCCCCCCGAGGACTCGACGGGCCGGCCCCCTCCGGCTCCTCGAGCGCGCCCGGGGCGTGCTATACGTGGTCTCGGCTCTTCGTCTCGTGATCCGACACCGGCACAGAATTGGGATCCTCCACGCCCACCAGCTTTATTCCCCGACCCTCGCCGGCGCCCTGGCGAACGCGGTGGTAAAGCTCCCCTTGGTGTCCAAGGTGACCGCCTCCGGAGCCCTGGGTGAGGCCGCAGAGCTCGACCGGCTACCCTTCAAGGGACTCCGCCGTTGGGCCTTCGGGAGAGTGGACCGGGTGATTGTCCTTCACTCGGCCATGGTACAGGAGGTGGGTGATATCGGATTCCCAGGAGACCGGATCGTCGAGATCCCGAACGCCGTCGAGGTTCCGGAGAAACCGGTGTCGCTCCTTCCTCTTGCCACGGAGGAGCCCCTCCGTCTCCTCTTCGTCGGCCGGCTTTCGACGGAGAAGGGTCTGGAGCTCCTCCTGGAGGCTGCGGGAATCGTTGCCGGTG
>SKZC01000078.1 GCA_007127575.1 Gemmatimonadota bacterium | reverse complement strand
GCGGGTCCGGATGAACCCTGGCGCCGAGCCCCGACACGACCTGCGAACCCGGGGTCGGGCTATCGCCGCTCTCCTGCCCCAAGGCGGGGTGGAGGGCGTCTGGTTCGCACGCCCGAATGCGCAGGGGGAAACGGAATTGGAATGGGCCCTGGGCGGACTCCGAGAGGACGGGATCGAGGCCACCCCCGAGGTTGTGCTCATGGCGCCCGTTCCCGCGGCGACCCTTCGGCTCCGGGGCTCAGGCTCCCGAGACCAGCGGGCCCGCCGGCCCACCATCTCATGGTGGGTTCCCGCCTGCGGCGGTCCACGAATCCAGGCTGTGGGTGACCGACTGGAGCTCCACCGAGCCGATGGGGACGGGGTACTGATCTACACGCTGCGACCCGAGGTGGGCCCCCGCAACGACGCGGATGGTGAACACCCGGTGGAATGGAGGGCCGAAGAGAGTGAGGGCCTCCTCCACATCCACGGCCGCCTCGGTACGGGAGCCGGCTCTTCAGGGGACGGCGAGACTCCGGTGCTCCTCGGCGTCGCCGGCGGCGGCTCCGAGGCGGAGGCCCTGCGAGCCCTGGCCTCCATCGAGTACAGTGGAGCACAGTCCCGAAGGATGGAGACCGAACGGGAAGAGCTTCGGAGCCGGCACCTCTCCCTGGAGTGGAGCGGCGGGTCCGAGGACGAACGCGTGGAGCGGTGGAAGGTGCGGTTGGCGACCGCCGTCCTGGTTCTGGGCGACGGAGGGACCGCAGGGGGACGGGATCGCTCCCCATGGAAGCGCTCCTCAGGTCCAGGGCCGGGAAGCCGCCCTCCCGCCACCCCGAAGCGTGGGCTCGTCCTCTCCGGTCTCCTGGCATCCCGTGGGGCCATCCTGGGACGCTCCCTCCGCAGCCCCGCTCGAGCCACTCCCGAGGAAGCGGGCTGGGTGGGACTGGGGGCGCTGGCCATGGGACGGTTCGATCTGGCGGAGGCCGCCCTGGGGAGCGTGATCGCACCGGAGTCCAACCGAGCCGCAACGGAGTCCCGGGCGGTTCGTCCACCGGCCTCGGCCCTTCTCCTGGCCGCATGGTTGAGCCTCTGGACCGGACGCCTTCCGTCCATCGACGGGTTGGTGGCCTGGGTCGCGGAAGGCCTGGAGACAGCCGCGGGAGCCAATCTCTCCTCGCCTGAGGGGGGTTCGCCCGGCCGGCAGGGGGATCTGCTCAGCTTCGCCCGGGGCGAACTGGTGCAGGCACTGGAGGGACTGGGCCGAGGGGACGTGCTCGAGGGGGTCACCACGACCTCCGCACCCCCTCCCTCCTCTTCCCCCTTCCCTGCGGCGCCACCTCACCTCGACGCGGCCAAGGAGACGGATGACTTCCATTCTTTCCTGGGGCCATCACCCTTCCCAGAAGCCGGATACCGGCTGGCCCACCTCGTCTTCGGAAGACTGGGAGCCCGGGCCGACGCCCGCTTCGGACGACTTCGGCTTGCGCCTGTTCTCCCCTTTCAGCTCCCTGTCTTCACCATTCGGAACCTCCGGGTAGGAGACGCCCGCCTCTCCGTCGACTACCATGAAGCCGGCGGAAGGCATAGCTTGCTCTTCCAGCCCTCAGGCGGACGTACGCCCCTCAACCTGGTACTGGAGCCGCGGTTCCCCCTGAAGGAAGTGGAACGAATCCAACTCGACGGAGAGGACGTGGACGTGGAGGAGTTCTCCTGGTCGGGAGGAACGGGGGTGCGACTACAGCTCCCATTGGACCGCAATCGGAGGTTGATCGTTGACGGAATCCACGACGAGTGAGAGCACGGTAGCGGAGGAACGAGGGCGGAAGGCGCCTGGAGGACCGAAGCCTCCACCGGGCTCTCCCCTTGGCCAACAGAGCCCGATTCGCAAATGGGCCCCGTTCGCCCTCACCGGCTTGGCCATCCTCCTGGCGTACGTTCTCACTACGGAACCCACCGAAGCCATCGACGACGGAGGACACTACGGGTTGGCGTCCATCCTCCCGGCCCTTACCACCCTGATCCTGGTCTTCTTCACACGGGATGTGGTGAGCTCCCTCTTCCTGGGCATCGTCGTGGCCGGGTTCGTGGCCATGAACGTGAATATCATCGACGCGTTCCTCATCCCCAGCATTGGCTCCGAGTCCTTCGCGGTGATCCTCCTGGTGTACCTCTGGTGCCTGGGAGGCCTCATCGGAATCTGGACCCGGACCGGCGGGGCTCGACACTTCGCGGAATGGGCGGGCGCCAAGATCGTTCGGGGCCCCCGAAGCGCCAAGCTCTTCGCCTGGCTCATGGGAGTGGTCTTCCACCAGGGTGGGACCATTTCCACCGTCCTGGCCGGAACCACCGTCCGCCCCGTCACCGATGCGCAGAACGTCTCCCATGAAGAGGTGACCTACGTGGTGGACTCCACCGCGTCACCCATCGCCACCGTGATTCCCTTGAACGCGTGGCCGCTATACGTGGCCGGTCTGGTGGCCGGAACCACTCCGCTCTTCATGACGGAGCAGGAGGCGGTCACGTTCTTCTTCCGGTCCATCATCTTCAATTTTTACGGCCTCTTTGCCGTCACCCTGACGCTCCTCTTTGCCCTGGAGCTTCTGCCCTGGGAGGGAAAAAGGATGCGGAAGGCCCGGAGGCGAGCCCGGGAAACCGGCGCCTTGGACCGCCCCGGATCGGATCCCCTTTCCGCCGACGAGCTCACCGATCTGCAGGTTCCCACGAACTATCGGACGGGTCTGTCCGATTTCGTCGTTCCCCTGGGCGTCCTCATTGGAGTCGCCCTCACAGGAGTCCTGGGCCCCCTCATCCCGGCCCTGCAGGCCGGAGACATGGAGCTCTTCCTGGGCGGGATCTCGGTGCCCATCGCTGAGGCCTTCGGGCTCGCGGTCCTCTCCGCCATGGTTCTGGCGCTCATCAAGGGAATGGACCTCAGGGAGGTGGTCACCGGCTTCGTGGACGGCTGCAAGGGGGTGACCATCGGAGCCATCATCCTGGCCCTGGCGGTGACCCTGGGCTACGTGTCCCAGACCCTGGGCACCGCCAACTTCATCGTGGAGACCACCTCGGAGCTCGTGAACCCGGTGATTCTCCCGGCCCTCTTCATGTTCATCTGCATGGGAGTGGCCTTCTCCATCGGCTCGTCGTGGG
>SKZC01000098.1 GCA_007127575.1 Gemmatimonadota bacterium | reverse complement strand
GCGCAGCCCGTAGCCCGCCTCTTCCACCGCTTCCCGAAGGCCGTCCCGGTCTACGGTCCCAAGGACCACCCGGATCCGCGCGGATCCGTCGGAAAGGTTCGGAGACGCCTCCAACACCCCCTCACTCCCCCGGAGAGCCGCCTCCACCCGGGAAACGCAGGAGGCGCAGTGCATCCCGTCCACCTGTACTTCCAGGGCCTCCGTCTCCACGTCGTAGCCCGCGTCCCGGACCGCTTGCACGAGGTGGGACAGGGTCACCTGATCCGGGTCGTAGCGGACCCGGGCGGAGGCGGAAGCCAGGTCCACGCTCACCTCGCGCACCCCGGCAAGCTGCTCCAGCCCTCCCTCCACCGTGGCCACGCATCCGGCGCAGTGGATCCCGGTGATAGGGAGCTCTACCCGGACGTCGGGGTCGAACTCCCGGTCGCGTGGGGGGGCCTCGGCTCTCATATCAGCGGCAAGGACACGGCGTACTCAGGTGAGGATCCCGGAAAAGTACGCGTAGAGAAAAAGGATGAGGAACACCACAAGGAATGCGATCCAGGGAAGGGAGCGGCGGAAGGCGAAGGGGAGGGGTCCCAGCGCGCTCTCCGCCGTGGCCGACGTGCTTCGGACCCCCCGTCGAACCCCGCCCAGCTCCCGCAGGTTTTTCAGGAGCGAACGGAGCTGGTCCTCCATCACCTGTGGATCCCCGGGCTTGGTAATGAAGTGGTTCCCACCCAGCCCGTAGGTCTCAGCCACATCCTCCTCCCGGTCCGACGAGGTAAGGACAGCCACCGGGATCCGCCGAAGGTCGTCGCTCCCCTTCACGTGCGCCAGGACCTCGTGGCCGGAACGGCCGGGCATGCTCAGATCCAGCAGGAGAAGGTCCGGCGGGTCCTGGGAGACCATCTCCACGGCCTCGTCCCCGTTCCGGGCGCGGCGAACCTCCAGAGGCATCGACGCAGCTCGCTCCAGCGCCGTCTCGATGAGGAGGGCGTGGTCGTCGTCGTCGTCCGCCAGGAGGACGAGCCACGGGTGCTCCTTCCGCTTCAGCCTGGGCGTCACGGATCCCCCACTTCCCTTTCGCGGTCGGAGGCCACCAAGACCTCGAATCCCAGCTCCAGAACTTGAGCCATCCGCTCCTCCGCCTCGCTGTGGGTGGGAAACGCCTCCACCCGGACCCGGACCAGCTCCCCGCCGCCGACCCGCACCATACGGGCCTCCAGACCGGCGGCCCGGGCGCGGTGGAGAAGATCCTCCGCCCGCCAGCGCTCCGAAAAGGCGCCCAACTGAAGTGTATAGCTCCAGTCTGTCGGCGGGGAGGGGGCGGTCTCCTCCGCTGCAGGAGGGAGAGGGTCGGGTGAGGGTGCAGGATCCGGGTCGAGAGGGGGTAGGGGATGCGTCCGGCTCTCAGGTTCCGGCTCAAGTTCGGGTCCGGGCTGGGGGTCGAGCTCTGCCTCGGGCTCCAGTTGGGGCTGGGGCTCCGTAGCGCCTTCCTGCTCCGGGAAGAGCCGCTCCCGCTCGTCCCTCCGCTCCAACCACGCCCGGGCCTCCAGGCGAAGGGGGCTCTCGGAGTGCTGCTCCAGAAGGGTACCCAAATGACGCCGAGCCTGCTCCCAGTCCCCCCGGATCTCCGCCAACTGCGCCAGGCGCAGGAGCGCCTCATCGGTGTACGGACCTCCTGGAAACTCCACCGCCAGGCGGCGGTAGAGGGGTTCGGCCTCCTGCGCATCCGAGGTGAGGCGTGCCCGCTGCAAGAGCGCCCGCTGCCGCTCCAACCGATCCGCCCCGTCATAGCGGTCGCCCCACCAGAGTTCCAGGAGCCCTCGGGCCTGATCCACCTGCCCGGCCGCCACCAACCGATCCACCTCCTCCAATGAGGGGGTCTGGGCCCGAACCTCCCACGACGAGGCCAGCCCCACGATCACCACGACGGCGGTGAGCCCCCACGAACAGGGGACGCGTCCGGTCACGCTGCCACCTCTTCCCGGGCCAACTGCTCCAGGAGCCACCACTCCAGGTGGTGCTCGTCCGGAAGGGGATCGGACTTGAGTCGACGGTCCACTTCGCGAAGTTCCTCCAGCGCCTGAGAAAGTGCTTCCCGACTCCACCCACGGGACTGGGACAGGTACCGGGAGATGAGCCACTGCTGATGCGGCGGAAGGAGCCGACCGAGTCCTTGCCGGCCCCCGTCCAGAGCCACCCCGATCCGGAGGAGGTGGGTGCCCAGCCCGATGGTGAGCCCCACTCCGTTCTCGCCGTGAGTGAGAAGGGTCCGCAAGCCGCCGAGGGCCTCTTGGAACCGCCGCTCCCCCACCTGATCGAACCACCCCCAGCGATCCTGTTGGAGGAGGCGCGTGCCGGCTCGTTCCACCGTCTCCTCCGTCACCGTGCCCTCCTCTCCCACCAGCGTGGCTAGCTTCTCCACCTCGTGGCTGAGCCGGGAGAGCTCCGTCCCCAACGCCGCTACCAGCCCCCGGGCCGCCCCTTCCGACAACTCCACTCCATGGCGGGCCCGAGCCTCTTCCATGAGCCACCCCGGAGCGTCGTCGGCACTCAGGGGAGTGAAATCGGTGGTTCGCGCCCCGGACTCCAGATCTTTGTAGAAACGGGCCTTGGATCGGGGCGGCTTCCGGACGGCCAGGATGAGGGCCAGTCCCGGGGGAGGCTGTCGGGTCAGGTCGGTGAGAAGCTCCCGAGCCCGCGGCGAGGAGGCCAGGGCCTCCGCCTGGCGCACCACCACCACTCGGAAGTCGGCCATCATGGGGGGGGTGGCCACCACCGAGGCCAGGTGCTCCAGCTCCAGCTCGTCCCCCCGGAGGATATCCAGATTGAAGTCCCGGGCGGCAGGGTCCAGGTGGGCCTCCTGGAGGAGACGGATGGCCTCGGCCTTCCGGTGCTCGTCATCCCCCATCAGACAGAAAACACCCCCCAGCTCCGGACCCAGAGATCCGCGGAGCGTATCGGGGATCATGTTAGGGTCAGGGGAGGCCCGCGTGAATGACGCCCGGATCTCGGTGTCGGCGCCCCAACGAGGAGTGCTCGTAAAGGAGGACGTTGGATTGGGCCCAGAGGCTGGGCTCATTGAAGGTGGAGCTCCGGGTGAGGACCGGCTCCGACGGAGGGGAGGCGGAGAGGCGGGACCCCTCCGGCGAGGCGG
>SKZC01000450.1 GCA_007127575.1 Gemmatimonadota bacterium | reverse complement strand
TACGAAGATCGGGCCCCGGACTCGGAGGGCCGCTGGAAGCTCTTCATGGCGGAGACCCGCCGGTCGCCCGAGGCGAGGCGCGCCTTTCGGGCCTTTCTGGAACGAGAGCGGATCGTCCAGCTCTCCGAGAACAAGCTCCGGGAGGCGGAGCGGATCCTCCGACTCCACCCGGCGGAGCAGGCCCTCCTCTTCTGCGGGAGCCGGGCGGCTGCCGAAACGGTATCGCGGCGGCTCGCCGTTCCCATGGTGACGGCCCGGACGCCGGCTTCGGAGCGGAGGGGGATCCTGGAGGGGGTGGCCCGAGGGGAGATCCGGGCGGTGGCCAGCGTACAGGTCCTGGACGAGGGGTGGGACGTTCCCGAAGCCAAGTTGGGGATCGTTCTGGGGGACAGCACCCGGGGAGGGCGGCGCCAGCACGTCCAGCGGCTGGGGCGGATCCTCCGCCGACAGGGGGAGCAGGTGGCCTCCCTCTACGAAATCGTCTCCGCCGGGACCTACGAGTTCCTCTCCGCACAGAAGCGGGGCGCCGGGGTCCGCTCCGTCCGGGAGGACCAGCTCGGCCTGGGGCTCTGACGTGCTCCGTCGAACACACGTAGCTCCCTTCCTCCGGGAGCGGGAGGGACACCTGGAGGTCCGGTTCCTGGAGGAGGACGCCGAAGGCCGCGTGCTGGGGTTCCTGGACCGCCTCCTCCGGCTCACCCGGCGTCTGGAGGGACGCTCCCGGGGCGTGGTGACCGAGGCCCTCCGGCGCCAGGAGCGTCGGGTCCGGGACGCCAGAAGGCTGGACGGCCTTTCCCGAACTCTCCTCTCCCTCAGCCGGTTCACCCCGCCCGCCGGGGCGCAGCGGGCCGGCGAGGTCCGAGCCACCCTCTTTCGCGCCAGAGGCGGACTCTGGCCTCCGGTTCCCGGAGACCGGCGTCGGCCCTACGAAGAGGCCGGCCGGGAGTTGGAGCTCTCGGCGGGGGAGGTGGAGCGGCTCCTCTACGCCGACGACCCCGACGCCCTCCTCCTCCGAAAGGCGCCGCGCCTGACCCCCACCGGCCTCTTGCGACGCTACAATCTGGATCTGGCCCGGGCCGTCCTCCTGGAGGCCGAGGAGGTGGAGCTGCATGCTCGGGGCGGGTGGAAGGAGATCTTCCGGGCTGTGAAGCTGGCCCGCCTCATGCACCGAATCGTCCCCACCCCCCGGAAGGGGGAGTACCGCCTGGAGCTCACGGGTCCGGCCGCCCCCTTCGTGACGCGGCCGCGCCGCTATGGGATCCGCTTCGCCCGGATCGTCCCCGGATTGGTCCGGGCCCCTGGGTGGCAGCTACGCGCACAGGTGCACTGGGAGGGGCGCACCCTCCCCTACCGGCTCTCCTGGGATCCGGTTCTGGCAGCCCGTCCCGGCGGCCGACCCCGTTACGACTCGGGATGGGAGGCAGACCTGGCCCGAGAGTTCCGGGAAAAGCTGGGGAACGAGCGGAATGGCTGGAGGATCCGGAGGGAGGCCACCCCCGTGCCCCTGGGGGAGGAAGTTTTCCTCCCGGACTTCACCTTCCACCACGCCGACGGCCGGGTCGCCCTGGTGGAGCTGGTGGGGTTCTGGACCCCGGAGTACCTGGAGGAGAAGGTGCGAAAGGTGCGGGCGGCTGGGCTGGATCACCTGGTCCTGGTGGTGTTCCGGGGCCTGGCCGCCCACCGGGAGGAGGGGGAGTTGGAAGGCCTCCCCGGAGCCCTGGTCTGGTTCCGAAACCGGATCCGCATCGGGCCCATCATGGAGGCGGTGGAGAGGGTGGCGGTGGCGGATCCTGGCCTCCCTCGTTGACCCCCCTCCGCCCCGCCCGGTACCTTTCTCCCACCCTTACGAACCTTCACCCGAACCCCGGGAGCCTCCGGTGTCCGACCCCCTCAAGTCTCAGCTCCAGCGCTCCCTGAACGAGGCCCGGAAGGGTCGAGACCGACTTCGTACCGTGGTTCTCTCCACTGCGCTCTCAGACATTCGGAACCATGAGATCCAGGATGGGAAGGAGGCGGGGGACGACGCGGTGCGCGAGGTCCTGGCCCGTGGCTTGAAGCAGCGTCGGGAGTCCGCCGAGCAGATGCGGTCCGGTGGCCGGGAGGATTTGGCGAAGAAGGAAGAGGCGGAGGCCGCCATCCTGGAGGAATTCCTCCCTCCGCCCCTCACAGAGGACGAAGTCCGGACCATCATCCAGGAGCTCGTGACCGGGGGGGCGGATCAGATGGGCCCCCTCATGGGCCAACTCATGCCCCGGATCAAGGGACGGTTCGATGGAAAGGAGGCGAACCGGCTCGTGAGGGAGGAGCTGAACGGGTAACCCTTCGGCCTTTCCCGGCGCCTGGGCGGGGCAGCCCCCCCTCCCGTCGTGCTTGTACCCGCTCACCTCTCGCACGTACCTTACCGCTCATGGTCGACGGAGCCACCGACTCTCCACCGGTGGACCCCTCCGGACGGCCGTCCGCCCCCAACGGCAGCCAGCGATGACGGAACCTATCGAGGTGGGAACCCTCGTGGACCATCGCTACCGGCTCCTCCGGCAGCTCGGCACCGGTGCATCCGGGGTCACCTATCTGGCGGAGGACGCCAACACCGATGAGACGGTGGTGGTCAAGCTCGCCACCCGGGTGGATGCGGAGATCCTGGAGCGGTTCCACAAGGAGGCCGAGGCGCTGGCTCGGCTCCGGCACCCTCGAATCGCTCGACTGGCGGGCCACGGAGTACACCGCCAGCGCCCGTTCCTGGTCACGGAATGGGTCCAGGGCCCCTCCCTGGAGCGACTGTTGCGGGAAGAGGGGTCCCTCTCTCTCCCTGTGGCCCTGGACGTGGCCGCCGGTGTGGCGGAAGCGCTGTCCGCAGTTCATGACGCGGGTCTCATCCACCGGGACGTGAAGCCATCCAACGTCCTCCTGGCCGGCGGGGACCCCCATCAACCTGTGCTGGTGGACTTCGGAGTCCTGGGAGAGCTCCTCCAGCGCTCGACCTCCGGCTCCATGACCACCCAGGCCGGCCAGCTCTTCGGCACCCCCACGCACATGGCACCGGAGCAGGTTCGAGGTGAGGCCACATCGGCTGCCGCCGACGTCTACGCTCTGGGGGTGATGATCCACGAGATGCTGGTGGGACACCCTCCCCACATGGGAG
>SKZC01000157.1 GCA_007127575.1 Gemmatimonadota bacterium | reverse complement strand
GATCCCAACCTCATGTCGACCCGACTCTGGATCTCGGAGGATAGCCAGACCCTGCAGCAAGCGGTCCACATCCACCTCGCCGTATGGAACGCCGCAGAAGCGGGCGTCCCGCCGCAGGTACTCCATCTTGTCCAGATCCAGGCTTCCGCTCACCAGTCCGGCGAGAGGAGAGCTCCCCTCACCCCGGATCATTCGGTGTATCCGCTCCGGCGCGTCGGCCCCCAAAGGCTCCAGTGCCTGAGCCAGCTCCGGAGAGCGGAAGAAGCGAGCACTCACCTTCTCGTGATCGCCGGGGATCCGGTCGGCTTCCAACTCCTCGAGGGCATGGGAGAAGGCGTAGTGTCCGATGTCGTGGAGAAGAGCGGCATAGGGCACCAGCTCCCGACCTTCCCATGGCGACCCATCCACACCTTCCCGTTCCTCCAGAAGACGCAGGGCGGTCACTGCCAGATGGTAGACCCCCAGCGCGTGGTCGAATCGGGTGTGTGTGGCCCCGGGATACACGAGATGGGCGAAGCCCAGTTGCCGAATGTAGCGGAGGCGCTGGAAGGCCGCCGTATCCAGAATGCGGGCCGCTATGGGGTCCACTCGGATGGTGTTCCAGAGAGGGTCCCGCACGATCCGGAAGCGGCCGGGATCCGGCGATGAAGTGACCATGGCACGGAGAGTAGTGAGAGGGTTGGGACGCAGCAATGGACGGACGCGCCCAACCTCAAGGACTCGGACAGGCTGCTAGCCCGGGACCGGCGCCGGAGCTACATTCCCGAAGAAACTACGAAGACGCCCGTGTCTTTCGGCGCAGAGCCCAGGCTCGTCCTCCGGACGCGGGCCGCCACTCCGGAACGCACCTGCTTCGGGACCCATGCCTCCAGAACCGCCGAGCTCCACTTCCGGTCGTCCCCTCCGGGACCGACCCAGGATCCGCCGACTCAGGGACCGTGTCCGCCGATCTGCGCAAGACCGGCCCGGTGTGTACCGCATGCTGGGTCCGAAGGGAGAGTTGCTCTATGTGGGGAAATCCGTCCGGCTCCGCTCGCGCCTCCTATCCTACTTTCGATCCGGTGTTCGGGGACGAACCGCCGATCTGGTTCGTCTCACCCGGAACATTACATGGGAGTTGCTGCCTGACGAATTCGGCACCCTCCTCCGCGAGATGCGCCTGATTCGAACCCACCGACCTCCATTCAACGTCCGCCACAAGCGTGAGACGGCGGCGATCTACCTGGAGCTCACCCGGGAGGCGGCACCCCGCCTTCGTCGGGTGCGGGGGCCCAGCCCTCGAAGCGGAACCCTTTTCGGACCCTATCCCCCCAGCGTCCTCTCCGACGACGCCCTCCGAGACCTGGTCCACACCGCCGGCTTGCGAGACTGCCCCGCCACCACACCCGTGGAGTTCGCCGACCAGCTTCCTCTCTTGCCCCCAGCCCGGACCCGGCCGCTCTGCATCCGAGGAGAGCTGAACTCATGCCCCGCACCTTGCGCGGGCGGGTGCGACGAGGAGGACTACCGCCGGCGGGTGAAAGCGGTGGAGAACCTTCTCCGAGGACTCGAGACACTCCCCCTCCACCCCCTCCGGACGCGGATGAAGCGCGCCGCAGAGGAGGAGAACTTCGAGCTGGCGGCCACCCACCGGGATCGGTTGGAGCGAATCCAGGAGCTCACTGCCCAACTCCACGCCCTGGCGGACGAACTGGAACGCCTGGACTTCCTGTACCTTCCGGACAGTTGGGGCTCCAGCCCCCGGCTCTACCTCGTCCGACGAGGGGCGGTGGTGATGAGCGAGCAGCTTCCCGAAGGTCGGGAAGCCTGGAAAGCGTGCCGTAAGGGGTTGAGGGGTGCCCTGAGCCGTCCCCGTCCCCATCCGAGCTCCATGGACGCCGACACCGGCGCCGAGGTCCTCCTCACGGCGAGCTGGTTTCGGAACCGCCCCCAGGAGCTCCACCGAACCACGGATCCCGTCGCGTGGCTCGCCGAGGGGAGCGGGCTCAGCCCCCTCCCCGCCCCAGCTTCACGATGAGATCGAACTCGTGGGCCCGGACCGGTTGCACCGAAAGACGCATCCGGTTCAGGAGAACCATTTCCGACAGCTCCGGAATGTCGCGGAGCTCCTGAAGGGGGATCAGCCGGGGAAACTTCTCCACGAACTCCACGTCCACCATGTACCAACGCGGTGCATCCGGGTTGGATTTGGGATCGAAGTAGTCGTGGCTCTCATCGAAGGCCGTGAAATCCGGATAGGCTTCTCGGCTGACCCGGGCTACCCCTGCCACCCCCGGCGGCGTCGTGCTGCTGTGGTAGAAGAGGACCCGGTCTCCCTTCCGCATGCCGTCGCGCATGGTATTGCGGGCTTCATAGTTACGCACTCCCGTCCAAGGCGCCGACCCATCCTCCTCCAGATCGTCGATGGAGTACACGCGAGGCTCGCTCTTCATTAGCCAGAACTGGTCTTCCATGGCTCCCCTCCCCCCCTCCTCTTCACACCCTCTTGAGAGCTACCGTACCCAGGATCCCACGGCCCACATCCGTCGCCACTATCGGCGGGAAGGATCAGCTCGGACCCGCGCTGCGGATCTCCTCGGAAACCTGGGAGGCGTACTTCTCGAAGTTCTCGGCGAACATGCGCACCAGCTTTTCCGCCTGCCGGTCGTATGCGTCGGGATCGTCCCACGTCTCCCGCGGGCTGAGGACCTCCGACGGGACAGCCGGGACGGCCACGGGGACCTGGAGGCCGAACGCCGGATCCCTTTCCACTTCGACGTCATCCAGCTTTCCTTCCAGGGCCGCTCGCACCATGGCCCGGGTATGGGCAAGGTCCATCCGTTTCCCAACCCCATACCCCCCCCCGGTCCATCCAGTGTTCACGAGCCAGACCCTGGCATCATGCTCCCGGAGCCGGTCCCCGAGCATGCGGGCGTAAACAGAAGGGTGGCGCGGCAGGAAGGGCGCACCGAAGCAGGCGCTGAACGCGGCCTTCGGCTCCGTAACCCCCCTCTCCGTCCCGGCGACCTTCGCGGTATAGCCCGACATGAAGTGGTACATGGCCTGCGCCGGCGTCAGGCGGGAGATGGGAGGGAGCACCCCGAAGGCATCAGCGGTGAGAAAGATCACGTTCCGGGGGTGTCCGCCCCTCCCCGGCACCACGGCATT
>SKZC01000046.1 GCA_007127575.1 Gemmatimonadota bacterium | reverse complement strand
CCATCACGGGGTAGGGGTGTTCGCTCGCCGATGCCTCGGCGAAGAGCCGGAAGTAGCGTTCCACGAGCTCCGCGTCCTCCCCCTCCTCCCCCCTCCAACGGTCCTCCAGGACGGCCACCGCCTCTCCCTTCACTACCGGGTCCGGGTGCTCACCTGCATGGAAGAGGAAGTCGGTGGCCTCCGGTCCGGGCACTTGAGCCAGGACCCGGACCAGGGCCAACGCCGCGCCAGGATGGGATGCTCCCACCTCCCGGCCCCACTCCAGAAGGGGACGGAGCCCATCGTCCTGGGCCAGCAGCGGAAAGAAGGGGACGGCGGCAGGCCATCGCTCTGGAGCCCCGGTCATCCAGTCCGTCAGGTGCGCCACCTCCCCCTGGGTCAGCGTCCCGGAACCGGCCAACGCTTCCGCCGCCGCCACCGCCACGTGCACTGAGGGGTCGTCCAACGCCCAGAGGAGAGCCTGTCGGGCCTCCTGGCTCTCCAGCCAGGGCGCCGCTTCCTGAAAGGCCCGGGCGGCGTTGGTTCGGGTCCGCCAGTCCCCGTTCTCCCGGAGGTGCAGAAGCACCCGGGAGAGATCTTCAGGAGCCTGGAGACGACCCAGCGCAGGCAGAAGGTGCATGGCGGCGGGATCCTGGAGCCCGTAGCCGTCCAGGGCCTCCCGGACCGCCCCGGAGACGGGCCGCCAGGGCCCGGCATCGGGAATCCTCCCGAAGTAGTAGGCCCCGGCCTCCCGAACGGCGGGATCCGGGTCCTCCAGAGCCTCCACCAGGGCCAGGACCAACTCCTGCCGGTCCACCCCCGAGAGGCCCAGGCGGGCCAGGGCCAGGGTAGTGGCCGCGTCATCCGCCACCGATTCCGCCAGAAGTGGACCCAGCGCCTCCTCCGTCCCCCGGAGCCCCAGGCTTTCCACGAGCCGGGTCCGAACCTCCGGGTCCTCCTCCCCCTCCAACGCCTCCCGTAGGGTCGCCGTAGCCTCCTCCCGGGAGTATTCCTCTTCGGGAAGGCGACCCAGGGCGAAGGCCGCTTCCCGCCGCACCGTCGCCTCGGGATCCTCCAGAACCCGGGTGGCCAGCGCTGAAGCCGCCCCCGATTCCCGGACCGACGCCAGGGCGAAGGCCGCCCGGGCCCGGACGGCGGCATCCTCGTGGGAGAGCCGTTCCCGGAGGGCGTCGCCATCGGCGGCGAAGCGAAGCTCCTCCACCTCCCAGAGCTCATCCCGTTCCAGAAGGGGGGAGCCGTCCTCCACCTGAGGAGGATCCCAGGAGATGGGTCCGTCCACCGGAGGCGGGGGCGGCCCCTCCTCTCCACAGGCCGCCAGGGCCACCGCCACGACCAGGGGCCCCAGTCCCCGCACAGCGCCGCGCCCCCCTTCGTTCTGGTTCATGGCTCCTCCACACCCCGGCGTTGGCTCCCACGGACGAGCGAAACACTGTCCTCCCGGGCCATCCCCGTCAACGGCTCGGAGGCTCCGGGAACCTCGATCCGGGCCCCACGCATTGGGAGTTGAGAGGCAGTGTTCGGCCCTCCTAGGCAGAGAGAGATTCATGATCCAGCGTCCATCCGCCCGACTGCCCACCGGCGCCGTGTTTCTCGCCGTCCTTTGCTTCCTCCTCCCCCTGGCGCACCCCCTCCTCCTCCCCTACGTGGGGGTGGCCTCGCACCTCCTCTGGTGGATCCACGTCCTCCCCGTCGCTTTCATCACCTACCATCTCGGGACCCGGGGGGCGGCGGCCTCCGTAGGGTTCAGCACCATCTGGATCCTGGTGGGTGAGCGGACCTTCGGGGCGGGGTACTGGATCCCCGCCGACTGGGAGACCACCCTCTCTCTCACCGCGGCCCTCCTCTTCACCCACGCCCTGGTGGTGGCCTTCGCCCTCTACGCTCGCCGCATTACCCTCCGGCACCGCCTCCTCCTGGAGGAAATCTCCCTGGGCGTCCTACGCACCGATGGACGAGGCCGCGTCGTCGACGCCAACCCCGCCGCCCGGTCCACCCTCGCCGCGGAGCTGCCCGAGCTCCGGCGATGGCGCGTCCAGGAACACCTGGTGCACCCTCCCCTGGAAGACATGGAGGCGCTGGTGGAGACTGGAGGGTGGAGCGGAAGAGTCCATCTTTCCTCGGGCCAGGAGGAGGAGGACCGGGCGTTGAGCCTCTTCGTGGCCGCCATGCGGCACCCGGATACCGACGGGTATCACGTCATCGTAGCGGACCGCTCGCTGGAGGTACTTCGGGAGGCGGAGCTTCGCCGAACCTCCAAGCTAGCCACTCTGGGTGAGGGGCTGGCGGCGGTGGCCCACGAGCTGAAAAATCCTCTTGCCGTGATCTCCGCCCACGCCGAGTTGGAGCTGGAGAGTCCCGCCGAACCTCTCCACGAAGAGACCCGGGAGGCTTTGGAGACGATCCGGACCCAATCCGAGCGAATGGACGCGTTCCTGAAGGACCTTCTCGCCTTCTCCCGGTCCGGAAATCAGGAGCTGGAGCAGGAGGAGGAGGACGAGAAGTGCACCGCCATACACGCCCTGGTAGAGGAGTTGGTGGGGGTGCAGCGCTTCACCCTGGGCCGGAACGTGACCCTTGATAGCACCGTGGACTGGGAGGGGGCCGTGCGCACCTCTGCCCGCAAGGTGGAGCAAATCCTCATCAACCTGGTCTCCAACGCCCGGGACGCCATCGGCGAAGACGGGGGGGAGATCCGGGTCCATGTGAGGCGACGCGACGACCTCGTGGAGCTGGAGGTCATGGACGATGGACCGGGAATCGACGACGAGCTACTCCCCCGGATCTTCGATCCGTACGTCACGGGCAAGGGGGATGAGGGGGGCACCGGGTTGGGGCTGGCCATCTGCCGGCGCCTCGCGCGGTCCATGGGAGGCGACCTGAGCGCCCGAAACCGGGAGGAGGGGGGCGCATCCTTTCTCCTCACCCTCCCCCCCTCACCTCCCCCGTGCCCCAGGGGCGAGGGCCAGGGCCACCCCGGCCAAAATGAGGCCGCCACCCAGCAGGGTCTCCCAGGAGGGGGTCTCGGCGATGGCGGGGAGGAGCCAGGCGATGAGGGCGGCTCCCACAGGCTCTCCAAGGACGGCCAGGTTCGCCACGTAGGCGCGTAGATAGCGAAGAGCGTAATTCACCCCCGTGTGGCCCAGCATCAT
>SKZC01000426.1 GCA_007127575.1 Gemmatimonadota bacterium | reverse complement strand
TGGCGATTCGAAGGGCGGAGAACCACTGGCAGACCCCTTTTCCCCCGGATGAGGTGGTGGTCATCGGGGACACTCCCCGGGATGTAGAATGCGGCCGCCACGTCGGGGCTCGCACGGTGGCGGTGGCCACGGGTAGGTTTCCCCGGAAGGATCTGGAACAGGTCGGCGCGGACCGGGTGTTGTCGGACCTGTCGAAAACGGAAGACGCCCTCGCGGCCATCCTGGATTGGGACGGCCGAGAGGGTGACGGGTGCTGAGCGTTCCTGCAACGGAGGCTGGAGGACCGTGTCCAAGAATCGTGCACAGAGGAGAGCCGAGGCCCGGCGAGGCGGCGGCAGCGCCGACGGCGGGAAGTCCAACCGCATCGTCATCATCTTGGGTGTGGTGCTGCTGGTGGGAGCGGCCTCTCTGGGCTACTCCCTCCTCACGGGAATGGGCGCAGGAGTCACGGAGCCCGTGGAGGTGGAGGGGCTGGAGGATCCGGAGCGGCTGGTGGAAGTGGCCCAGGGGATCGAAGTGGGGAATCCCGACGCCCCGGTCACCCTGGTGGAGTTCGCCGACTACCAGTGCCCCGCCTGTCAACAATTCGCAACCCAGGTCCTACCCTCGGTGAAGCGTGAGCTGGTGGATGAGGGGAGGGTCCGATACGTCTTCTACGACTTCCCCCTGGTGGCGATGCATCCCAATGCGTTCTATGCCGCCAGGGCGGCCCGGTGCGCCGGGGATCAGGATCGCTACTGGGATTATCACGATCACCTGTTCTTGCAGCAGAGCGAGTGGTCCGCCAGCGGCAATCCCACACGGCTCTTTTCCGGGTACGCCGACGAACTCGGAATGGACCGGAGCGCCTTCGACTCCTGTCTCCGAAGCGACCGGCACGCGGAGGTGGTGACGGCGAACCGGGTCCTGGGGGAACGAATGGGAGTGTCCGGAACCCCCACCGTCATGGTGAGCTCGGGTCAGGGAGGAGCGGTGCGGGTTTCAGATTGGACCTTCAACAACATCGTGGCGGCCGTGGAAGCCGAGCTCGAGGGGTGAGTCCCCAGTCCGACCCGCACCTCCATCTCAACAAAGGGGCGTTGCACCCGTGACCGATTCCGCCGTGACCATCCGTCTCCTCTTCGTGGATGAAGGCGCGTACCACCATGAGGAGATCCAGGTCCCCCAGGGAAGTCTGGAAAAGTACGAGCGGCTCATCGACCTCCTCCAGGAGGAGCCGGAGGTGCTTCAGACCACGTATGTGGATCTGGAGCGGCTCTGCGCCGCCCACGTCATCGGCGGAGACTGACCGGGTCTCAGATCCCCGGCCCGCGCTGGCCGGTTCCGGCTCACATGGCGGCCAGGGCCCGAGCTCGGGTCCACTCCCCGACCACGGCTGGGGGCCAGTCCCCACCCTGGATCCGGACCATCAAGCTCCGGGCCTCTTCCTGGGCCCGATGGGCGGTAGCATCGTCGATCCATCCTCGGGCCCGGGCCCTGGCGAACTCGTCCTGGTCCAGGAGGCGGGGGGAGGAGTCAGGGGGCCACCAGAGGTCCAGGAAGAGATCCGTAGTCTCCATTACCTGCGGCTCTGGGAAGGTGGGCGGGGTCACGATGTTGACGTAGAGGCCGGTGAACGTCCCGTCGGCTCTGTGGAATCTCCCGATATCGTGCCAGTGTCCGGGGAAGGTGAACCACACCACGTCGGACCCGGTTTCCAGCACCCGCCGTCCGTCCACGGTGAGGGGTGGGGAGTGGACGATGCGCCGGGCGAAGGTAACCTTCACCTCGTCCTCATCCGCCAGGAGGTGTTGAACGTACCGGTCCGTGCGGTCGGGAGGCCGGTGGTAGCGGATTTCCACCCGGGGGAGGGGCCATGGTTTAGCGGGCTTTTTTTTCACCCGCCACCGACTCCACCAGGACGTTCATCACACCCCCGCATACCGCCGGGCTCCAGGAGAGGAGGTCCTCGGTGAGGTCCACCCTCACCATCCGAGGCTCTCCGGTACGGATCACCTCCAACGCCGCTTCGATGACCTCCCCTTCACCGCAGCCGCCCCCCACCGTGCCCACCAGGTCTCCATTCTCGTACACCAGCATCTTCGTCCCCGTCTTTCGAGGGGTGGATCCCCGGGTGGAGAGGACGGTGGCCAGGGCTGCGGGGCGGCCCGTCTCTCCCACGTGGGCCACCGCGGTGTGGAGAGTTCGGTCCTCGGATCGATGCACCTCTCATCCCTCCTGTTCCGTCTTGGGCTCCTCTCGGAAAAACCGCTCCGCCACCCGCTCCACCTGAGACAGGGGCCGGGCCGAACCGCCTCTGCGGTGCAGGACGAGCTCCGCTGCCACGCTCACTGCGATCTCCTCCGGAGTCTCGGCGCCCAGGTCCAACCCCACCGGCGCCCGCACCTGCCGGATCTGGTGGAGCTCGATCCCCTCCTCCTGGAGCTGTACGTAGGTGGCCCGGACGCGCCTGCGACTTCCGATCATACCGATGTAGGACGGTGGGGGTTCGGCCCGGAGGAGGTGCCGAAGACATTCGTAGTCGTAGCGGTGACCTCGGGTCACCAGAACCACGTGGCTCCAGGGACCCAGGTGGTGCTGGGAGAAGGGGGCGCCGAAGTCCACCTTTCGGACCTCCTCTGCTTCGGGAAAGCGCTCCCGGGTAGCGTACCGCGGGCGGTCATCCAGCACGAACACGCGGAAGTCCAGAAGGGCTCCTAGAGTACACAGAGGTCGAGCGATGTGCCCGGCACCCACGATGAGGAGCTCGGGGCGAGGGAGGTAGATCTCCAGATAGACCTCGAGCGGGTCGGTCCCCAGGTCCGGGACCTGGAGAAGGTGGAGTCCCTCTCCGGGAATGTCGGTCCCCACTCCCCCCGCGTCCCCTTCCCTCGGTCGTACGATCCCTTCCAGCGCCTTCCGGGCCAACTCTTCCGCCCTCCGGTCCGCAGAGGGGTGGCCCAGGGTTCCCCGGCGGCTCTCCTGCTCCACCAGGAGACGACTCCCGGGGACAATGGGACCCGCGGACGCAGCGGCCAGAACCACCGCCACCATCCGGCCCTGGTCCTGCGCCTCCAGGATGTGCCGGGAGGCCTCCACCGGGGTGATGGGCGCGGCGGAAGTCACGGAGAGGGGGTCCGAACCTGGCTGGGGTCTGCACCGAACCAGTTCCGGTA
>SKZC01000487.1 GCA_007127575.1 Gemmatimonadota bacterium | reverse complement strand
TAACCTCACATCCCCCCCAGAGGAGGGCCGTCAGGGCCAACGCCCCCAACCGGCCGGAGGTGGCGCCCCGACCACTGTGGCCGAGGCGCCCCCGTTCTTGCTCGTGGTACAGACCATTCCCTTCTCTTTGTACCGTGATCATGGCGCTCCCCTCCTCAGAAGGTGACCCGGAAAGCGGCCCGGAGCGAAATCGGGTTGGGCACCCGCTCGCTGACCCCGGCGGCATCCGTGTTGATCCCGTCGTTCCCCAGCATCTCGGGGTCCGTATGGTCCAGCTCCCGCGTCCAGAGCCAGGAGTTGTCCAGGGAGAGGGTGAGGGTGGCACTGTTGACCTGGGCCGGGAACGCAAAGTCCATGGGGAAGGTGGCACTCACGTTCCGAAGCCGGAAGAAGTCCATCTTGTACACCCACCCTCGGCCGATGGCGGGGGTGCATCGGGCCCGCCAGAGAGCCGGGGTACCGTCTACCAGGAAGTCGGCTCCGGCGTCGGGACCCAGGTCCGGGTCCCGGTAGTACGGATCGCAGATGGGCGCCCGTACCGACCGCCCCACGGCGTACCGGTCCGTCCAACGGTAGTGCCCACCTCGGTACTCACCCCGAGCGGAAAGCAGGATTCCCCTGGGCACCCGGAGGGTGGCACTAAGGCTGTGGATGTCGGTGGGGTGCGTGGGCCCCCACATGAAGTCGCTGCCGTCCTCATGGTACTGGATGTCCCCCGCGGCGTTGGTCGGGGCGTCAGGGTTCAGCACCCGCCACGCCGTCAGAGGCCGGAGGGGATAGCCCTCCTGAATGGTGGAAGTGGGCTCCCGGTCTCCCAGGTCCGTAATCTCGTTCTTGTTTTGGCTCAAGCTGAGGCCCACGTCCAGGCCCCAGTCCATCCGTTCGAGTACGTTGACGTTGAAATCCACCTCCCAGCCCCAGGCCTTGATCTCCCCGATGTTCACCTGCTGGCTGGAGGTAAAGCCCATGGAGGGGACCTGCGGCATGTTCAGAAGGGCCTCGGAGGTGGTCTGAGTATAGTAGGTGAATTCCGTGCCCAGGCGACCGCCTAGCCACGACGCCTCGAAGCCCGCTTCGATCTCGGTGGAGACCTCGGGGCCCAGGTCCGGGTTCCCCACGTTGTCCGGCTCGAAAGCCGGCCGTCCCTGGTAGCCGATGGACTGCCAGGTCCGCACCGCGTCGAAAGCGCCAGGGGCCCGACCGGCCTGTCCGTACGCCGTCCGGAACCGGAACTGACCCCAGGCCGGATCCCAGAAGTCCTCATCGGAAATCACCCAGGCGAAGCTGGCCCTGGGATAGACCTGAAGTCCGAAGTTCTCACCGAAGGCGCTGTTCCCGTCCACACGGGCACCCAGGGTGAGGAAGTACTTGTCGTGGAGATCGAAGACGGTCTGTCCGAAGAAGCCGGCGTTCCAGATCTTCTCCCGCTCCTCGAAGCCCATATTGATGGCTCCGGAGTTCACCGTGGGGCTGGAGGCACCGGGGAAATCCTCGGCGTACGCCTCCACCCGCTGCTCATCGTCTCCTACCGCCTGACCACCCCAGGAGAGGTTCGCCCGCAGGCCATCGGTGACATCCAGGCTGTACGTCCCCACGTAGTCAAAGGTGAGGAGCCGGTTCTCCCACTTATCCACGTGGAGGATCCCCTGGGGCGTCATGATGAACCCGAAGGGACGCAGGTGTCGCTGAAGCTGCTGGTTGTAATCGTATCCGATGGTGAGGCGGTTTGTCAGATTGGCGGTAGGGGAGTACGTAGCCGTTCCCCCGGTGCTGAACCGCTCGATGGTGTTCTGGAAGTCCTGGACGAAGAGCTGACGAACCTGCTCCGGGTCGTTGGTTCCAAAGTAGTTCCGCTCCCGACGGATCACGTTCAGGGTGAGCCCCTGGGCGTTGTTCGCCGACGGGGTGCTCCTCAGCCAGGTGTTCGTGTAGCCCGTGTTCCACTCGAACTGCAGCCCGGAGATGGGGGTGAAGGTGAAGTTGCTCCGCACCATCCACCGCTCCTGGGCGTCCTGGGGCATGATGCTGGTCTGGTCCTGCATCTGGCCGGAGACGAAGTACTGAAGCGCCTCACCACCACCTCGCACCGAGGCGGAGTACTGCTGGTTCCAGACCGTCCCCCAATCCCCGTCACCGATCCCGAACGGATCGCTCCGAAAGAAGGGCTCCATGAAATCATAGGGAGCGGACGCAGGCCCGAACTTCCGGCTCCACGCCGTCCCCTGCTGAGTCTCTAGCGTCCATACGGGCTGAGCCGTGCGGCCCCGGCGGGTGAAGATCTGAATCACCCCGGCAGACGCTTCCGTCCCGTAGAGGGTGGTTGCCGCCGCACCCTTGATGACCTCGATCCGCTCGATGTCGTTGGGGTTGATCTGGTCCAGCGGGCCGGCGGTAACGTTGGCGCTTCGCCCACCTCGCCGGTCCGGCGGTCCTTGATGGGGAAGCCCCTCGCTTCGCATCCGGATCCCATCGATGTAGATGATGGGCTGGTTCCGCATGCTCAAGCTGTTCTGGCCCCGGATCTGGATCCGGGAGCCCATTCCCAGCTCCCCTCCGCCGGAGAGAACCTCCAGCCCGGGAGCCGCGCCCCGCAGGGCGTCGGAGGTAGTCACCGGGCGGTCCGGAAGATCGTCCAGGTTGATCTGGGAGATGGTGTTTCCGATCTCCCGGCGACGGGCGGCTCCCGCCGTCCCCGTCACCACCACCGCGTCCAGTCCCAGCGCCTCTCGGCGCATCTCGAGCTCCACCGTCACGGTCTCACCGGCGGCCACCGTGATCTCCTGGGTGGCCGTTCCGTAGCCGATCCGCTCGCCTCGGAGCTCGTAGGTGCCCGGCGGAACGTTTTGAATCGTGAAGTTGCCCTGGGTGTTGGTAAGGGTCCCGAGACCCGTGCCGCCGATCATCACCTGGACCTGGCCCAGGGGGGCCATGGTCTCGGCGGCGGTGACCTGTCCCGTCACCTGACCGGTGTCCTGGGCTTCCACGGCCGCAGGCAGTGCGAGAAGCGCCACCAGCGCCCCTGCTAGCCACACGCCGGGCCTTCGGGGTGGAGAGGTGCCGCGTCGGGCTATGCCCCTTCCGACTTCGAACGGTAACATCATCCTCCTCCTTGTGAGGGTCCCAAGGGACTGGGAATGTTGCCTCGCTAGGGATGCCGGGTTCTACAGGCCG
>SKZC01000420.1 GCA_007127575.1 Gemmatimonadota bacterium | reverse complement strand
CGGGGAGGGCGGTTCCCCGGATCAAGGCCGTGCCCGTCGGGAGTGGCCGGCGCCCGGGCTCTGCGGCGTGTGTCGGTGGAGTCGCTTGATCCAAACGCGACGGGGGTCCACGTTTCGACTTTGCCGACGGTCCGAAACGGATCCGGAGTACCCCAGGTATCCGAGGCTTCCCGTCCTCGCCTGTGAAGGTTTTGAGGCGCTGGACGCCGGATCCCACGGAGAGGGGGAACTCTCCAGGGGCTCCGACGATTGAACACACTACGGAACCGTCACCCATCCTCGCAGGCATAGGAGAGCGCGGCCGGCTCCACCGACAACCCCGATGCCCCCGCTCCAAGAGCTCCTCGCCGCTTCCGTCCTCTTTTTGGCCGGTGGGACCCTCCTCCTGCTGGTGCCCTTCGCCCTGCACCGGAGTTACCTCCTCCTCCTGTCCCGACGTTCCCCACCGCGGCTCGCCACCCGCTGGGATCGATCTTGGCCTCGAGTGACGGTGCAGCTTCCCATTTACAACGAGCCGGCGGTGGTGGAGCGCCTCATCGATGCGGCCTGTTCCTTGGATTATCCGAGGGAACGGTTGGACATTCAGGTGCTGGACGATTCCACGGACGAAACCGTGGATCTGGCGGCGAGGCGGATCCGGGAGTGGCGACGCCAGGGTGTGGACATCCGTCATATCCGGCGGCGGGACCGGAGCGGCTACAAGGCCGGGGCGCTGGCTCATGGTCTCGGTCAGGCCCGAGGAGAGTTCCTCCTCATCCTGGATGCGGACTTCCTTCCGCCTCCGGATCTCCTGTATCAGCTCCTCCCCCCCTTTCTCGATCCGGAGATTGGGATGGTGCAGGCCCGGTGGGATCACCTGAACGAGTCGGAGAGTCTCCTGACCCGGGCCCAGGCCTACCTCCTGGACGGTCATTTCTTCTTCGAGCACTATGGCCGCTTCGCAGGCGGACGGTTCTTCAACTTCAACGGTACGGCGGGGATGTGGCGTCGCCGGTGCCTGGAAGACGCCGGGGGGTGGCAGTCGGACACCTTGACGGAGGACCTGGACCTGAGCTACCGGGCCCAGATGCGGGGATGGCGGTTCGCCTACCTGGGAGAGGTAGGGGTGCCCGCCGAGCTCCCGTCCGGGGTCGGACCCTTGGAGGTGCAGCAGCGGCGGTGGGCGCAAGGGGGGATTCAGACGGCCCGTAAACTCCTGCCAAGGCTTCTGGCGGGTCCTTACCCCCTCCGGGTGAAGACGGAGGCCGTCTTCCACCTGTGCGGACATCTGGCGCACCCCCTCACGCTGGTGCTGGGAGTCCTCATCCTTCCGTCCGCCGTGGCCAGGGAGACTCTGGGTCTGGAGCGCCTTCTTGGGTTGGACCTGCTGGTTTTCGCAGCGGCCACCCTCCCCTTTCTGGTCTTCTACGGGGCGGCGGGTCGAAGGCGGGGCCGACCGTGGCGGAGCGTGCTACCTACACTCCCCGTGGTCTTGGCTACCGGGATCGGACTGACGGCATCGGTGAGCGGTGCGGTCCTTCGGGGGCTTCGCGTCGGAAGTGCTGCGGACCCCTTCCTCCGGACGCCGAAGAAGGGGGAGGTTCGCAGCGGTTCCGGAGGGGGTGCCGGGGTGGGGTCCGGCCTCCGAGTGGGAAGCCGGGTGGGCCATGCGGTCCTGAAGCTGGCTCTCTCCGCATGGATGCTGGGGTCCCTGGTCGTTGCCGTCCGGATGGGGTTCTTTGGATCCATTCCCTTCATCGTTCTCTTCGGATCCGGCTGGTTGATGCTGGGGATCAAGGGCATCGTCGTCTCATCGGTTGGTGGGGAGGGCACCCCCGGTGAAGGGGCTCCCACGGGGAAGGCGGGATGGGTACCGAGCTCTCGGACCTCCTCCCCTGGCGGGGCGCGAAAGGCAGCCGCCTCGGTTGCGGACCCGGAGGCGGGCGAAGTGGCATGACGGAGGGGGGGGTGGCGGTCCTGCTCCCTATACTCGATGAGGAGGAGGCCCTGCCGGGGACGCTCTCGGCCATTCCACGCCACCCGGCTCTGGCAGAGGTGGTGGTGGTGGATAACGGGTCCCGGGACCGTTCCGCTCAGGTGGCGGCGGCCCATGGGGCCACTGTGGTCACGGAACCCCAACGAGGATACGGGTCCGCTTGTCTGGCCGGCATCGCCCACCTCGCTTCACGCCCTGTCCCACCTCAGGTGGTGGCCTTCGTGGACGGAGACGGGCGTGGCCAGGCGGCGTATTTGGAGGCGCTGCTGCGGCCCATCCTGGAAGGAGAGGCTGATCTGAGTCTGGGGAGCCGGATTCCGCCCGAGCACGGGAGCGGTCTGAAGGTGCCATGGCACCAAAGAACGGGAAACCGACTGGTCCTGGTCCTGGTCCGGATCCTCTTCGGCCACCGCTTTCAGGACTTCGCCCCCTTTCGGGCCATCCGGATGGAGAGGCTCCAGGAGCTGGAGATGGACGACCGGACCTGGGGGTGGACGGTTCAAATGCAGCTTCGGGCGCTGGTCCGAGGCCTCCGGATCGCGGAGGTACCCATCCCGCATTCCGGGCGCACCGAGGGAAAGTCCAAGATCTCCGGCACCTTTCGCGGTTCGGTGAAAGCTGGAGCGAAGATGATCTTCACCGTGGTGCGGGAGCGCTTCCGGACTACGGGTCGGGGGCCTCCGGGTGGTCGAGCTCGTCCAGGAATGTGAGGACGGGAGCCAGCGACTCCTGGGGGCGCTCCTCCGCCGGGAGGTGTCCGCACCCCTCCAACTCGACGAGGCGCGCATCGGGGAGCTCCTGAGCCAGTCGCCTTCCCAATCCCACCGGCACCACCGGGTCCCGGTCCCCCCAGATCAGTAGCGCCGGGACGTCCAGCTCTCGGTACCGGGGTGTAAGGGCGTCCAGATCGGGGGGCAGGATCTCCCGGGCGGCGCGGATCATGGTGAAGCGGTTCCTCAGCGACCGAAGGGGGGCGGCGTAGCCCTGGATCTGGCCTGGCGTGGCCTCGAACCCCGCACCCGTGATTCTGGAGAGGGCCAGCCGCATGAGAAGACGGGGCGGGAGGAGGGAGAAGAGGAGCTCTCCCAGGAAGGGGGTTCGGGCCAGCCCGATGAAGAGGGGCATGGGCTGACGGTAGGCTGTGCTGCTGACGAGGATCAGGCCCTTCGGCGGCGTTCCGCTGTCCAGCAGCTTAAGCGCCGAGAGAAGGGCCACTCCGCCGCCCAGGGAATGCCCCACGAGGATGGGATCTCGGAGTTCTCGGGCCCGGATATACTCCAAAACGCACCGGGACTGCTCCACCGGACCCAAGGAGCCGTGCCGCTCCGTTGCGGACTTGCCAAATCCCTTCAGGTCCACCAGGTGAAGGGCGTGCCGTTGGGAGAGCGGGGCCTTCCAGTGACGCCAACTGAAGCCGGAGGCGCCGAACCCGTGCAGGAGGACCATGGGGGGAGCCCCGCTTCCCGTCCTTTCCGCGTGTAGGTGACCGGGCACCTGGGTCACTCGCCGTTCTTGTGCGGGATGGGGGCCGGGTTCAGATCGATGCGGGCCCCTCCTTTCTCCACCACTTCCTCCGCTATCCGCGGGTGGCAGGTGAAGAGGAAGATCTGGCGTTCGCCCGAGAGCGCGGAAAGGACCTGGATGCCCTGACGTCGCCGCTCCGGGTCCCAGTTCACGAACACCTCGTCCAGGATGAGAGGTAAGGTCTCTCCCTCTCCCTCCAGGAGCTCGGCGACGGCCAATCGCAGCGCCATGTACACCTGCTCCCGGGTGCCTGCGGAGATGGGTTCCTCGGCGGGCAAGGTCCCGGGAAGGTGCGGCGCCTGGAGGAGTAGGAGGTCTCCGTCCTCTTCATTCCCCAGGATGAGCCGACGGTACCGACCCTGGGTGAAGCGGGCCAGGTGCCGGGCTGCTCTGCGCAGGAGCTCCGGCTGGTTGGCCTCCCGGAATCGTCGCTCCGCGACCCGGACGATCCGGGCCAGAAGCCAGAGCCGGTCTCGCTCCTTGCGCACCCGGCCCCTCTCCTCCCGGATCGCCTCGAGGGCCCCCTGGAGCACATCTACGGTCTCCTCGTCCTGAACGGGCCGCAGGGTGGCGTTCAGGTCCGCCCTTTCCGAATCCAACTCGTCCCTCCGCCGGTCCAGGCGTTCCAACTCCATGGTGAGGGCGTCCTCCCATGACCTTGAACTGGGCGTGCCGGCTCCCTGTCCGCCTTCCCGACGCTTTGTCTCCTCAAGAGCGCGCTCCACCTCGCTCCGAATCTCCTCCAGCTCGCCGAACTCCTCCTTGAGCTCGCCCTCGATCCGGCGTGCGTTGCTCCGCGCTTCCTGCCGACGGGCCGCCTCCCGTGCGGCCTCCTCAGGAGGTTCCAGCCCCGTGAGTTCCGTAAGTCGGTTCACGAAGTCATCGAGCGCTTCTTCGGCCCGTTTTTCCTCTCCGGCCGCCCGTTCCTCCTGCTGTCGGACGGCCTCCATCTCCCTCAGGAGCTCACCGCGCTGGGCATCCTCCTCCTCGCTTCGTTGAAGTCGCTCTCGTAGAACCGCGAGGGTCTCCACCGCGCCTCTCCCCGGCTCCAGCCCTGGGATCCGCCGGAGAAGGTCGGAAAGGGCGGCGTCGAGTCGGGCGTCCTGCGCCTCCAGTTCCTCGACCTCTTCCCGGATTCGTCTCCCCTCGGTGAGTAGGTCGCGAAGCCGTTCCAGCTCTCTGGGGAGGTGGTCATCGGGTCCCTGTGGTCGGCTCCGGACCGGGAGATCCTTCAGCAATGCCGTCATGCGCGCCTGAACCTCCTCTCCCTCGTTCTCCAGCTCCCGGAGCCGGTGTTCCAGCCGGTGTCGAGCCTCCTCCCGCTCCCGCTGGGAGCGGGCCCAATCCCGCCGCTCCTCAGCCCAGCCTCGCCATCCCAGCCAGCACGCCACCCCGCTCAGGGTGCCCAGAGCCAAGAGGAGTAGACTCCAACCCGGGAGTGAGGCCACCTCCGTTCGGACGGCGGGCAGCCCTCCTCCGGCAAGCAGCACCAGCGCCAGGCTCCCAGCCACCCACACACCGATGGGTGGACGTAACGACGGCTCAGGTCCTTCGCTCCGAGAGGTTTCGGCGGCGAACAGCTCATCCACCTGGACCTTGCGACTCTCGAGCTCCTTCCATGCGGTCACCTGGCTCCTGAGTTCCGGAAGATCCACCTGACGCAAGGCGTCTTCCGGCGGCGGGCCACCGTCGCGGAAGATCTCCTGGGAACGTGCCTCCACCTCCTCGTCCAGTCCCTTGAGACGCTCCCGGAGTTTGGGAAGGCGGGTGGCCCGCTCCTCCACCACCGGGGATGCGGAGATCAACTCCACCGCCCTCTCTTTCCTCTCCAGGAGCGCACGCACCTGAGGGCTCTCCGCGGGGCACTTCTCTTCCAGCGCCTTCAGGTCCTCGGATGCGGCTTCCCGCTGGCGCCTGGCCTTGTCCACGTGGCTTCGCAGTTCCTCCAGCCGCGCTACCGGGTCCGGCGGGACGTCGTTCAACGCCTCTACATTCCCCGCAGTCCGCCGGAGCTCGTCCAGGCGTCTCAGTCGGCGAGCCACAGGGAGGAAAGTCCGGATCCTCGCAAGGTTCCGTCGCTCCTCGTCCAACTCGGCCAGCTCCACCTCCAGGGCCTCCAGGCGACGGGCGGCTTTCCGGAGATCCTCATCCCTCTCCCGGGCCTGAGAGAGGCGCTTGTGAAGTTTCCTCTCCTCCTTCTCCAGTTCTCTGTCCCTGGGAGTTCCTCGTCGCGAGGGTCGCCACAGCCCGTGGGCCTCCCGTTCCAGTGCCTCCGCCACCTGTCCCGGGGAGGCCAGGTCGAGTCCCCCCATTCCCGTGACCAGGCGATCTCGTACCTCGGCCCATCCCTTCTGGGTCTGGAGGGCCGTGAGTTGGGGTAGGGTCACGGTGAACATCTCCTCATAGAGCTGCCTGGAAAGGTGGCGGGTCCATGGGAGGCTCTCGTTCCTCAGATCCTCGGAGCTTCCATCCAGGTGGAGCCGGCCCCAAGGGGTGGAAAGGAGGCGTCGGTGGATCCGGGCCCGGGTTCCGTCGGCTGCCTCCACCTCTCCCCGGACCTCCGCATCCGTCCCATCCCAGGGGGCCATGGGGTGCCCGTCCCGGGAGGCCGGATAGAATCCATGGAGGAGTGATCGCAGGGCTGTGAAGAGAGAGCTCTTTCCGGCTTCGTTGGGACCGTATACCGCCACCAGACCGGGAAGTGGGGCAGCTCCGGTGTCCAGATCCCGGAGGGGGCCGAACCGCTCCACCTGCACCCGGAGGAACCTCAACCCTCCCCCCCGGTCTCGAAACGGCTCACCAGCTCTCCATCGCCACCGGAGACCCGCTCCCGGATGTATGCCGCCACGAGCTCGTCTTCCAGTCCCGCCAGATCCTCGGGGGCGAGCTCCAAAGACGCAGCAGGATCTTCCGCTCCCCCATCCAGGATCGCCTGGAGGAGGCGCAGGGCTTCCCCCACGGCGTCCTGTCGTTGGAGATAGGGGGCGGGGTCCGCGGCGGGATGCAATCCGTCGGCTCGGAGCTCCACGTCCAGCGCGTTCAGGGCTCCCGCGAGCTCTTCCTCCAAGGTGGTCACCTCTTCACGGCGCCCCAGCTCCCGGTGAAGGTCGCACGGCCCCGTCAGCTCCACTCGGACGATCCACTCCGTGTCGGGTTCTCCGGGATCCTCGAGCCGCTCCACCTTCCAGCCCTCCGCGATCCGACGCACCAGACCATCCAGGTGAGTTACCCCGTCGAGGCCGTCCAAACGGAGGTGAGCCCATCGGACGGGGGCCAGGTTCATGAAGGAGATGGACTGTGGGGCTCCCCGGGTCGGGATTTCCACCAGGAGCGCGCCCTTGCTACCGGTCTCCCCTGGGTGACGCCCCTGGAGGTTTCCGGGGTAGTGGACGGCGGGATTCTCCGAAAGCACCTGGCGACCGTGCACGTGGCCCAGGGCCCAGTAGTCGTACCCGGCCGAGCGAAGATACGTGAGATCGGAGGGGGCGTACGGGTCATGGGCCTCGGAGCCCCGGGCTCCTCCCACCTGTGTGTGGAGGAGGGCGATCCAGGGGAGGGACTCATCGTCCGGGGTGGGAAAGCTCCGGGAGAGATCCCGGGTTTCCCGGGCGGTGGCGTGTCCAGCCCCCACCACTTTGCCCACTCGCTTTCCATTGCGGGTCACATCCACGATCTCCGGGTCCGGATCTCGAAAGATGGTGACGCCCTCGGGCCACCGAATTCGGGACCGCTCGCTTCCCAGTTCCCCGGGGTCGTGGTTTCCCGTGGCGTAGAAGACGCCCACCCCGTTCCTGCATAGCCGGTGCATCTCCGCTTCCAAAAACCGCTCGGACCGGAAGGAAAGCCGGTGGCCATCGAAGAGATCGCCGGCGATGACCACCGCGTCCACCCGTTCCTCGAGGGCGCGGTCCACGGCCCGCCGAAAGGCCTGCCGGAGGGCTTCCCGCAGCCGCTTCCTCAAGCTTTCGCTGCGGCCGCGGAAGGGGGTGTCGAGGTGAACGTCGGCGAGATGGAGAAAGCGCATATTCCCATGAAGATACCCCGACCCTTCCGCTGCGGGAACGGCCCTCCCGGCCCTTTCCGCCTTCAGGGACGGGTGCTACGATAGTCCCGTTCTCATTTGTCGCTTTCGGATGTGCCTCCGAGCCCCCCAATTCGGAGATCCTTCACCTGACCCCATGAGCGATACGACCCCAGCGGCCGTGGCCCGACTCCGGGAGAGCTCTCCCGAGGTCGAAGCGGTGCTCCAGCACGTACGTCGACACCTGAAAGGGGAGGAAGGGGAACTGGAGGCGGGCGTGCGCTTCGCCGAACTCTTCCTCTCCAAAGCGCCTCCCGGGTTCATCCAGGAGCGGAGTGCCGACTCCCTGGCCCGACTGGTGGTCGGGGCCTTCCGGTTCCTCCAGGCGAGCCGGGCCGAGGATGTGAACGTCCAGGTGCTGAACCCGGATGTGGACAATGAAGGCTGGTTCGCCCCGGTGACCGTGATTCGCACCAATGTCTCGGAGCGGCCCTTCATCGTCGACTCGGTCCGCGAGTTCCTGCATTCCGAGCAGCTCGGTATCGAGCACCTCATCTATCCCGTCCTCCAGGTGGACCGGGATGAGGACGGCCGGATGGTGGACGTGCGGCCTTCCCAGGGAGGTCGCACCCGAGAGTCGCTGGTCCACTGCGAGGTCACCCGGGCCACGGATCCGGAGTACCGAGAATACCTGGCTGCCGAGGTGAACTCGCGACTCCACGACGTCGTTCGGGCCACGGACGACTTCCCCCGGATGATCGACGCTCTGAATGGGACCGTGGCCGCACTCGTGGAGTATGCTCGCGACCTTCCGGAGCGGCGAGACGAAGTGGAGGAGGTCCAGGCGTTCCTCCGTTGGCTCAGGGATGGAGGGTTCGTCTTTCTGGGGTACCGGGGCTACGACCTGGTGGATCTCCCCGGGGGAGGAGGGCGTCGTGGGATTGTGGTGGAGAAGGGGTCGGGTCTGGGAATCCTTCGCGACGAGGCCTCGTCCAGCTTCTCCGAGCCCCGTCCGTTGGACGAACTGACCCCCGGTCTTCGGGAACTGGCCGAGGGAGGCCCCCTCCTCATCATCTCCAAGACCAACTCCACCTCTACGGTCCATCGACGTGCCCGGATGGACTACATCGGCGTCAAGAAGCTGGACCTCACCGGCGAGGTGGTGGGGGAGCGACGTTTTCTGGGCCTTTTCACGTCCGAGGCATACTCGGAGAAGGCGGACCGCATCCCCATCCTGCGCGAGAAGCTCCAGCGCATCCTGGAGGACGCAGGGGTGCAGGAGGGCTCTCACGACTACAAGGAGATCCACACGATCTTCAACTCCCTCCCCAAGGAGGAGCTGTTCCTCACTTCGGCGGAGGAAATCGGTCAGGACGTGCACACCGTCCTCACCACCTTCGACACGGACGAGGTCCGGGTCACCCTCAGGAGGGACCCCCTCTCCAGGGGGGTGTCGGTCATGGTGATCCTGGCCAAGGAAAAGTTTTCCGGAGAGGTGCGAAAGCGGATCGAGGAAGCGCTGGTTCAGCACCTGGATGGGGAAGTGCTGAACTACCATCTGGCATTGGGGGAAGGCGACCAGGCACGTCTGCACTTCTATCTGGCTGCGTTGCCCGAGCGGATCGAAGCCGCTCGCTCCAGCGAGCTGGAGGAGCTGGTTCGGGAGATCACTCGAAGTTGGACGGATCGTGTCCAGGCCGGACTGGAGAGAGTCCGGCCTCCCGACGAGGCCCGGCGGTTGGCTCGCCGCTACGGGGAGGCGCTGAGCGCTGAGTTTCAGGCGGCCACGGAACCGGGTACCGCCGTGAACGACATCCTGGAGCTGGAGGCGATGGCGACCGAGGGGCGGCGGGTCGCCATCACCTTCAGAAACCCGGAGGCGAAGCCGGCGGTGGCAGGAGGGGATCGATTCACCGAGCTGAACCTGTACCTCATCGATCAAAGACTCATCCTTTCGGATTTCATGCCCATCCTGGAGAATGCCGGCCTCCGGGTGATCGCCGTAAACCCGTTCGACGTCCGAGGTCGTGAGGTCCCGGAGGCCATCCTCTACTCGTTCATGGTTCAGGATTCTGTGGGCGAGCCCCTGGACATCGAGGGGAGGGGAACGCTCCTGGCCGAGGCGCTCCTGGCTGTCCGGGAAGGGGACGTCACAAATGACCGCCTCAACGAGCTGGTGCTCCTTGCCGGTCTGTCCTGGAGGGAGGTCGATGTACTCCGGGCCTACGCCGCTTACGGATTTCAGCTCGGTGCGGTGCCCAGCCGACTCTCCCTCCAGGTAGCGCTCACAAAGTATCCTGATATCGCCCGGATCCTCTTCGAGCTTTTCGAAGTTCGCTTCGATCCCGGTGGGCCCAGGAACCGGTGGGAGGAGGCGGAGCGCATTCGGGGGCGTTTCCAGCAGATGCTCTCCGGTGTCTCGGTTCTGGGTGACGACCGGGCCCTGCGGCGTCTGGCGAACCTCATCGACTCCACGCTGCGGACGAATTACTACCGGACCGGTGGCGGAACTCCGACACGCCGCTCGGGCGGCGTCCCGTACATTTCCTTCAAGTTTGATAGCACGGCTCTGGAAGGAGTCACCGCCCGTGCCCGCCTCCGCTATGAGGTCTGGGTTCGCTCCGCACGGATGGAAGGGGTGCATCTTCGTGGGGGAAGGGTGGCCCGGGGAGGCATCCGGTACAGCGATCGACCCGATGACTTTCGCACCGAGATCCTGGGGTTGGTGAAGACCCAAATCGTGAAGAATGCCGTGATCGTGCCCGCCGGGTCCAAGGGTGGGTTCATCACCTTGAGGGAGCCCTCCGATCCGGCGGCTACGGCCCACGAGGCCAAGGAGCAGTACTGCACCCTGATTCGTGGGCTGTTGGACCTGACGGACAACATGGAGGGCCGCGAGACGGTTCCCCCCGAGAACGTGGTCTGCTTCGATGAGCCCGATCCCTACTTGGTGGTGGCGGCGGACAAGGGGACGGCGAAGTACTCCGACGTGGCCAACGCGGTGGCGGAAGAGTACGGGTTCTGGCTCGGCGACGCCTTCGCCTCCGGCGGCTCGAACGGGTACGATCACAAGGAAGTGGGCATCACGGCCAGGGGGGCTTGGGAATGCGTGAAGCGCCACTTCCTGGAGCTGGGGAAGGACATCCAGGAGGACCCGTTTACGGTTGTCGGGATCGGGGACATGAGCGGAGACGTCTTCGGGAACGGGATGCTTCTCTCCCGCCAGATCCGACTGGTGGCCGCCTTCGATCACCGGGACATCTTCATCGATCCGGACCCGGATCCCGAGACGTCGTACCTGGAACGAGAGCGACTCTTCGGGATGGAGCGGTCCACCTGGCAGGATTACGATGCGGATGCTCTGAGTTCCGGCGGGATGATCGTACCTCGGGAGAGCAAGGAGGTGGAGCTGACTCCGGAGGCGAGAAAAGCACTCGGAGTGCGTGAAGATGTGGGCCCCATGGACGGCGAAGCGCTGGTTCGAGCCATCCTCACCGCCTCGGCGGAGCTTCTTTGGAACGGTGGCATCGGGACCTATGTGAAGGCGTCCACCGAAACCCACGCCGACGTGGGCGACGCCGCCGGCGACGCGGTTCGGGTGGATGCTTCCAAGCTCCGGGTGCAAGTGGTGGGAGAAGGTGGAAATCTGGGGCTGACCCAGAAGGCCCGGATCGAATACGCGCTTCGTGGGGGGCGGGTGAATACCGATGCCGTGGACAACTCGGGAGGGGTGGACCTTTCGGACCGGGAGGTGAACCTCAAGATCCTCCTTCGGGCTCCCATGGAGGAAGGGAGGCTCGCGGCCGAAGAACGAAACCAGTTGCTACGAACGCTCTCTGATCCTGTGGCCGAACTGGTGCTCCGGAACAACGAGTCCCAGAGCCTCGCGGTTTCACTGGACGAGCGGCGGGCGACGGATGCGGTGGACGACCTTCGAGACCTTATGTCCGGCCTGGAAAAGGAGGGGTTTCTGGATCGAGCCTCCGAGGTCCTGCCCTCCTGGGAGGCGCTGGTGGAGAGGCAGGAGACGGGCAAGACCTTCACCCGCCCCGAATTGAGCGTCCTGCTCGCCTACGCCAAGCTGCATCTCAGGTGGCACCTGAACCGAAGCGAAGTACCCGACGAGCCCGAGTTCGACGAATACGTGCGCACGTACTTTCCGCCCCAGGCCGTTGAGTTGGCCGGGAAGGAGGCGGTTCGGAGCCACCCTCTCAGGAAGCAGATCATCACCGGACAACTCACCAACGAACTGGTGGACCTCATGGGGGCCGGGTTCGTGCAAAGGGTGGTTCGGGACACGGGACGGACCCCGGCGGAAGTGG
>SKZC01000446.1 GCA_007127575.1 Gemmatimonadota bacterium | reverse complement strand
TTCTGTCCCGGACTCGTCACCCTCTTCCCCAAAGGCGTTCGCCATGCTTCTCCCCTATCCCCTCCCCGTCGTTTGGGCCCACGTTGTGGTGGGGGCCGCCGCCGGGGTGATCTGGGGCTGGCTCCATGGCGTCGCGTGGGAGGCGGTGCCTCTAGTCTCCGTCACCGGGGCAGCCGCCCTTCCCGCGGCGCTTCTCCTCACTCCCGTCCCCGGATCCCGGTGGCGTCGAGCGGTGCGGTTCGGGGTCTCTCTGGCCGTAATCCTCACTCTGGTGAGCTCTTTCGCCACCCCTGAGGAGCTCCGCTCCCTGGAGCGGTTCGTCCTGGAGTTCACCCAGTTCGCAGTGGGGGGATTTCTCTTCTTCGTCCTGGTGGTTCCCCGTGGGAGGCCGGAGCTGCTGGAGGGGGGGGAGTCCGGCTCGGGTGACGCCGGGGCGGGCGGTGGAGTCACCGGCGGTTGATCGGGTCCAGGGGGCCCTCTATGGTATGGTGCCCGCTCCGGAAGCGGGCCCGTCTCTCTCGGCCCCTCCGCCCGAGGGTGTCGGTGGCGTCCCTGCTAGCCGTCGGGCCTGGATGACCGCCTCCGAAGACACTCCGCTCATGCGCCAGTGGCGCGAGGTGAAGTCGCGTCACAAGGACGCCCTCGTCTTTTTCCGGGTGGGCGATTTCTTCGAGCTCTTCCACCAGGATGCGAAGGAGGCGGCCCGCCTCCTGGGCATCACCCTTACCTCCAGGAACAATGGGGCCGCCGCCGAAGTGCCCATGGCCGGGGTGCCGGCTAAAGCGCTGGAAGAGTATCTCTCCCGGCTGGTAAAGCTGGGCCGGAGGGCGGCCATCTGCGATCAGGTGGAGGACGCGGAGGAGGCGAAGGGGATTGTTCGCCGGGAGGTGGTGGAGACGGTGACCCCCGGGACCGTGCTCCAGGAGAGCCTCCTGGAGGCGAAGCGAAACAACTTCCTGGTGGCGCTCTCCCCCTCCAGGGAGCAACGCTTTGGGCTGGCGGCCCTGGATCTCTCCACCGGGGAGGTGATCCTTCAGGAGGTGCCGGCCTCGGAGCTCCCTTCCGAGTTGGGACGGCTGGAGCCCGCCGAGCTCCTCGTGCCCAGGACGTGGGACGAGCAGATTCGGGAGGGTGCCCCGAAGGGAGACGAGGTCTCTCTCGCCACGGGCCCCCCCGGGATCCCCCGGACCGTGCGGGATAATTGGGTCTTCGACTCCGAGATTGCCTCGGAGGAGCTCAGGGCTCGCTACGGCGTCCTGAGTCTGGACGGATTGGGATTCCAACCCAGCGACGACCTCCTCGTCCAGGCCGCCGGCGCTCTTGCGGCATACGTGCAGGAGATTCAGCCGGCGGGGGTGGAGCACCTCCAGACCCCTCGCATCGTGCGGCCGGGTTCGGAGATGCTTCTGGACGAGATGACCCGTCGAAACCTGGAGTTGGTGGAGCCCCTCCGGGCGGGGGAGGAGGGAGGAACCCTGGTGGAGGTCCTGGACGAGACGGCCACCGCCATGGGAGGGCGCCTCCTGCGGCGTTGGATCCTCCGGCCACTGGTCTCACCGGACGAGATCTGGCGACGGCAGGGAGGGGTCGAGATCCTCTTCCACGAGCGCGGGGTTCGGCGAGCGCTCCGGGCGCTCCTGGAGGAGATGGCGGATCTGGAGCGACTGGCGGGAAAGGTGGGGGCCAGACGGGCACAGCCCCGGGATCTCGTGGCTCTGGGTCGTTCCCTGAGCCTCCTCCCCGGGATCCGCGAGGCGCTGGAGGGCGTGGACAGCCCCTTTCTGGCGGAGTTGGCGGGAGAAGACGACCTCCTGGAGGATCAGCGGGAGCTCCTGGAGCGGGCCTTGGATCCGGAGGCCCCGGCCAACCTCCAAGACGGTGGAGTGATCCGGGAGGGCTTCTCTAGCGAGCTGGATGGGCTTCGCGAGGTCCGGGACGGAGCCCGGAACTTCATCGCCTCCCTCCAGTCCCGGGAACGGGAGCGGACCGGAATCCAGTCTCTGAAGGTGGGCTACAACAAAGTCTTCGGATACTATCTGGAAATCACCAAGGCGAACCTGGAAAAGGTGCCCGACGACTACGTCCGGAAACAAACCCTCTCCAATGCCGAGCGGTACTTCACCCCGGAGCTCAAGGAGTGGGAGGAGAAGGTGACTGGGGCGGAGGAGGAGATTCTGGAGCTGGAGACCCGACTCTTCCGCGAAGTCCGAGAAGAGGTGGCCGGGGAGGTGGGTCGCCTCCAGGCTGCAGCGAACCGGGCCGCATCCCTCGACGTGGTGAGCACGCTGGCCCGGGTGGCGGAATCCCGGAGCTACGTTCGTCCCGAGCTTCACACCGGGTTCGACCTCCGGATCCGGGCGGGGCGGCACCCGGTGGTGGAGACCATGATGCCCCGGGAGGAGTTCATCCCCAACGACCTGGTGTTGGACGAAGACCACCGGGTGGTTATCCTCACCGGCCCCAACATGGCGGGAAAGAGCACGATTCTCCGCCAGGTGGGACTGATCCAGCTTCTGGCGCAGATGGGTTCCTTCGTCCCTGCCGACGAGGCCCGTGTCCCCCTGTGCGACCGGATCTTCACCCGGGTGGGGGCCTCGGACAACCTGGCCCGGGGGCAGTCCACCTTCATGGTGGAGATGAACGAGACTGCCGCCATACTCCATGGTGCCACCCGGGAGAGCCTGGTGCTACTGGATGAGATCGGGCGGGGTACCTCCACCTACGATGGGGTGTCCATCGCCTGGGCGGTGACGGAGCGACTGCACGACGAAGTGGGAGCCAAGTCCATCTTCGCCACCCATTACCATGAGCTCACCCAACTCGGGGACCTTCTCGCGGGAGTGAAGAATATGAACGTCGTAGTCCGCGAAGTGGGGGAAGACATCGTCTTTCTCCGGAGGTTGGAGGCGGGAGGGGCGGACCGCTCGTACGGGATCCAGGTGGGTCGGCTGGCGGGGCTTCCCCCTGAGGTGATCCTCCGAGCCCAGGAGCTCCTGCAGGAGCTGGAGGGGACCCACTCGGGGGGAGGAGAAGGACTTGGGCGGAGAGGGGCCCACCGACCCGCCTCCGAGCCTCCCCCGGATCAACTTTCGCTCTTCGGGGCAAACCACCCGGTCCTGGACCGCCTCCGGGAGCTGGAGGTGGACTCGCTCACGCCCCTGGAGGCATTGAACCTGTT
>SKZC01000018.1 GCA_007127575.1 Gemmatimonadota bacterium | reverse complement strand
GGCCCCCGGCCCCGAGGCCGGCTTCGCCCCCTGGCTTCGCCCCCTCCTCCGCTACAGGTTCCGGAATGGTCTCACCTGGTCAGCACCATACGGGTCACGGGCCCGCGACCGTAGCCCGGTACTACGACCGAAACACCCGCCGTTTTCTCGTCCTGGGGAACCCGGGGGGGTCCTACGCCATCCACCGCCGCCTATGGGGCCCCGGTGTCCGCACAGCACGAGAGGCCTCCGCCTACATCAACGGGATCCTGGAAGAGGAGTTGCGGGAGGAGGCGGAAGCCCCCCTCCGGAAGATCCTGGATCTAGGGTGCGGAGTCGGGGGCACCGTCTTCCACCTGGCTCGCGCCTTCCCCGACTCCCGGCTCCACGGAATCACCGTCAGTCCGCGACAACTGGAGATGGCTCGGGAGCTCAGTGGCCGGGAAGGTTTGGAAGGGCGCTGCAGCTTCACTCTCGGAGACTTCGAAACCACCCGAATCGCCGACGAAGCCGACGCGGCGGTGGCGGTAGAGTCCTTTGTGCACAGCCAGGCTCCCGAGACCTTCTTTCGGGCCGCAGCTCATCAGCTCCGACCGGGAGGCCGCCTGATGGTGGCGGACGACCTTTTGGCGGAGGACGAGGAGGAGCTGGACTCGGACCAGCGGAGGTGGGTGAAGGACTTTCGCCGGGGCTGGCGCCTGACCAGTCTCGTCTCGGTCCGCCGATTTCGAGAGGCCGCCGAAGCCCAGGGATTTACCGTCGTGAGGTCCCGAGAGCTCACCCCCCTCATCCGGGTGAACCGCCTGCGAGATCGACTTCTGGCCGCAGCGGCGCCGGCCCTCCGGCGCCTACCTTCGGACCGGCTCCCCTTCGTAGGGAACCTCGTGGGGGGAAACGCCCTTCGACAAGGCCTCAGGGACGGCTTTATCCAGTACCGGTGCTGGACTCTGGAGAACTCGAGGCCGTGAGCTTCTCCGGTGTACTCTCCTGCGCGGCGTTGGGAAGCTCCACGGCCGCAGGAGGGAGGATCCCTGAGCGGCCGATCTCCCAGGGACTGAGAAAGAGCCCCCGTCTTCGGGTCCAGAGTCCGGGCCTCCTCCGACTCGTCCACCGAGCCAGAGGCGCAGCCAGAAGGAGCCCGATGAAGATGGGACTCAGCCATAGGAAGTAGACCCCGCTCACCCAAAGGGTGATGGCGCTCCAGATGACCCCTGTGGTGGTGGCGCCCACGGTCCCCTTCCACGCCTCGCGCCAGGAAAGCTCCCTGCCCTCCCGGTTCTGCGACTGCCACGCCACCTCACGACCGGCGAGAATCCCCAGCACAAAGCGGGAGTGAAAGAGCATCATCAACGGCGCCATCACCACGGAGAAGAGGGCTTCCAGCAGGGCACTCAGGACCAAGCGCCCTCGGGATCCGAAATCCCTGGAGCGGAAAAGGAAGGCCAGAGTGAGCCCCAGACCCTTGGGAAGGAAGAGGAGAACCGCCGTCACGCCCAGAAGGGGTATCCATCCGTTCCCGCCCCCCCCGGGGCCCGGGAGTGGCGTCTCCGGGGCCGGAATCGTCAGACCGAAGGGAGGGGCCGGGGCCAGCACGTACGCCGTTCCGGCCAAAAGGAGAACGAACCAGAGGAGCGAGGCGACGTACCCCATGGCCCCCAGCACGAAGTGGAGGCGGCTCACTCCGGACAGACGGGGCAGGGTCAAAAGGCGGAGGTGCTGAAGGCTTCCCTGAGCCCAGCGCCGGTCCCGGACGGCGTAGTCCAACAGGTTGTTGGGGACTTCCTCGTAGCTCTCCTCGAGATGGGGAAGAAGAACCACCTTCCATCCCCTTCCACGCAGGAGCGCGGCCTCCACGAAGTCGTGGCTCAGGATCTCGCCGCCCAGGGGCGGCCTTCCGGGAACCCGGGGAAGGCGACAGTGCTCCCGAAACGGCGCCACTCGCACGATAGCGTTGTGGCCCCAGTAGTTGCCGGCGTCTCCCCACCAGAAGCTCTGGCCTGAAGCCAACATGGGGCTGTGGAGCGCAGCGCCGAACTGAAGGATCCGCCCGAATAGCGTGTCCTGCCTGGCGGGAATGGGGACGGTCTGGATCATCCCGGTGCCTGGAGACGCCTCCATGAGGCGGACGAGCCGGAGTAGGGTCTCCCCACCCATGACGCTGTCCGCGTCCAGGACCACCATGAAATCGTATTCGTGGCCGGCCCGGTCACAGAACTCCATGATGTTCCCGGCCTTGCGCCCGTGGTTCCACCGTCGGCGCCGGTAGTGAAGGCCGACGGAATCACCGCCCATCTTCAGGCGAAACCGGTCCCAGACCCGCTCCTCCTCCTGAGCGAGATCGGGATGGGTGCTATCGCTCAGGAGGTGAAAATCGAAGTGCTCCCCCCACCCCGAGTGCTCCAGAGAAAGGACGATTCGTTCCACCCCCTCCAGGGTCCTGGCCAGATCCTCGTGATAGGCGGGCATGACCAAAGCGGTACGAGAGCGAAGGGGGTTCACCTCCCCCCGCCCGTTCCGACCCAGGGGACGAAGGGAAAGCGCGTCTCTCCGGAAGAGGTGCAGGAGGAACCCCGTAGCCGCGGTCCAGAAGGCCACGGAAATCCATGCGAAGGTGAGGGTGAAAAGCCCCAGGATCAGGAGCTCCAGGAGGGAGAGCCCGTTGAAGCGCATGATCCCGTACATGGTCAGCGTCCCCATCGCCGTGGTCGCCACCACGAGGACGGTGAACAACCACCGACGGAGGCGGATCCCGGGCACCGACTCCACGGGCCCTGGAGCTCCGTCCGGATCAGCGGGTGGCGGCTGGGTCCCAGACATAGCTCCAGGTCTCCGTCACCCGCTCCCCATCCAGGCGGAGGAAGAGACGCATGTCCGACACTCGCTCCCCGTCCGGGACCAGGCGAAAGGTCACCCGATGGCCCTCTCCGTCGGGGAGGGGACGGACGGCCACCTCCGAGATCTCCCCCGCATTGGCTTCCACAACGGGGGAGAGGGCGGAGTCCTCCACCGCACCTTCCAGAGGACCGCCGAGGAAATCCACCACGAAACGGCGGACCTGCCGGGAAGGCGGCTCCACCTCGCCGGGGAGGGCGTCCCACCCCTGGGCCGTGCGACCGACTCTGGCCAGGTCGTGCAGATCTTCCCCGGTGTCCAAGGCCGTCACGGTGTATCGGAACGTTCTCTCGTCACCGGGCTCCAAGGGGCGATCCGGAG
>SKZC01000334.1 GCA_007127575.1 Gemmatimonadota bacterium | reverse complement strand
GGGGGGGGGGGGGGGACTTCCGCAAGGGAGACCCTGTGGGCATTGTGGATGAAGCCGGAAACGAGGCCGGGGTGGGACTCGTGAACTACGATGCCCCGGAGGCGAAACGAATCGCCGGGCACCGATCCCACCGGATCGAGGAGCTTCTGGGCTATGACGGACCCGACGCCTTGATCCACCGGGACAACCTGGTCATGACGAGACGAGCCGAACGTGCGGAAGCACGGAGGGGATACCATGGAAGTTGACGAGCTGCGACGACGGATGGAGGAGGTGGGGGATGAGGGGCGAAGGGCGCAGCGTCGCCTGGCCGTGAGTTCTCATGACGAGAGAAACCGGGCCCTGAAGGAGGGAGCGAAGGCCATCCGGGATCGAATGGAGCTCCTTCTCGAGGCGAACCAGGCCGATGTGGAGGCGGCTCGAGAGGACGGACGGTCCGGCGCATTTGTGGACCGCCTCCAATTGGATTCCCAACGAGTGGAAGGGATGGCGGCGGGCCTGGAAGCCATCGCCGAAAGGTCCGACCCTCTGGGGCGCGTGGACCAGGAGTGGGCCCGGGATGACGGCCTGGCCTTCCAGCGGGTCCGGGTACCCCTGGGCGTCCTGGCGGTGGTGTTCGAGAGCCGTCCCAACGTGGCCGCCGATGCCGCCGGACTCGCCATCAAGTCCGGGAACGCCGCGATTCTCAGGGGAGGATCCGAGAGCCGGCGTTCCGTGGACGTCATCCTGGAGGCCATGGGAGCGGGGCTGGAAGAGGCTGGGCTTCCCTCTCGAGCCGTGCAGACCGTCCCCACCCAGGACCGGGCCGCGGTGGGCCACCTTCTCTCCATGACCCGCCACATCGATCTCCTCATCCCCCGAGGGGGTCGCTCCCTGGTGGAGCGGGTCCAGATGGAGAGCCGGGTTCCCGTGCTGGGTCACCTCATGGGAATCAACCACACCTACGTCCACGCCGACGCCGATCTGGAGATGGCCCGCAGCGTGGTGGTAAACGCCAAAATGAGGCGACCGGGGATCTGCGGCGCCACCGAAACCCTCCTGGTGGACCGGGCCGTCGCCGCCGAAGCCCTGCCCCTCTTGGTGGAGGCACTGGAAGCCGCCGGGTGCCGGGTTCGGGGAGACGAGGAGTCGCGTTCCGTGGTGGATCATGTGGAGGCAGCCCAGGAGGAGGACTGGGACACGGAGTGGCTGGACGCCGTCATCGGGGCCAAAGTCGTCTCGGGCCTGGACGAGGCTCTGGAGCACATCGCGGATCACGGTACGGGTCACACCGAGGCCATCGTCACCGAGGACGAGGAGGCGGCCCGGCGGTTCCTGGACCATGTGGACGCCGCCATCGTCCTCCACAACGCCTCCACCCAGTTCGCCGACGGCGGAGAGTTCGGATTCGGCGCCGAGATCGGGATCGCCACCGGACGGATCCACGCCCGGGGACCGGTGGGCGCCGAGCACCTTACCAGCTACAACTACCGGGTGAGGGGCACAGGGCACGTCCGGCCCTGAGCGGGAGATCCGTTGGAGTCCGAGCTCCGATGGCGCACCTACTGAACCGGGCTCCTACGAGCCGCAGGGAACCTCCGAGGGGACCATGGCCAGCACTTCGTCCAGGATGGCCTGTCCTCCATCCCGGGCGTACCATCGCCTCACCTCCCGGTATCGCTCCCGGGTGGGGAGGCTCTGTCCCTCGCCCAAAACCCAATCCTGGAGCTCGGAGGGGCGGGGGCCCCACCAGTCCACCTCTTCGTAGTCCTCGTTCAGGAGGATCACCACCGGGATGGACCGGCTCCGCCCGCCCCAGAGGTGGGCGTCCATGATCTCCGGGTTCCCATCCCTGGAGATGACCCGCAAATCCAACGCTGGGGAGGCCTCCGCAAGGCGAGCCACCCAGGGGAGGCTATTCACCGCGTCGCCGCACCAGTCCTCGGAGAGGGCCAGGAGCTTCCACGTTGAAGAGATCTCCTGGACCCGTCCCTGTACCTCCTCCGGCAGACCGGCCCTACGGTACACCGCCTGCCAGAGGTCCCGGTGCTTTTCTACCACGTCGTCCACGTATTCCTCGAACGTCCACCCCGAGTCGAAGCGCTCCCGGTAGAGCTCGGCGCTCAGAACGATTTCGGCACCGTCCACCGCATCCTTCGTCATATACCTGCTCCCATCCTGTCGTTCACCTATTGATCGCATCGTCGGAGCCGTTACCGGCTCCACTCACCCGAACGCGTCAGATCCACAGGAGGTTCCCCCCGGACAGCCGCCGACGCCCGACAGTGTCCCCCGGCGCGGGGCTATACGTTGGCCGCCGCCTTTTCCGCCTTCCGGCGTCGGTTGGCGTCCAAAATCCGCTTTCTGAGGCGCAGGGCTCGAGGCGTCACCTCCATGAGCTCGTCATCTCCGATGAACTCCAGGGAGAGCTCGAGGGTGAGTGAGCGCGGCGGCTCCAAACGGATGTTCTCGTCAGCGGTGGCGGCTCGGATGTTGGTCAACTTCTTCTCCCGGGTCACGTTCACGTCCAGATCCCCGGGTCGGATATGCTCACCCACGATCATTCCCGAATACACCGCTTCTCCCGGGGTCACGAACATGGTGCCACGGTCCTGGAGGTTGAACAGGGCATAGGCCACAGCCTCCCCTTCCCGGTCCGAGACCAACACCCCTCGCTTCCTCCCCTGAATGGAACCGGCCCAGGGCCCGTACTCCAGAAACCGATGGTTCAGCAGGCCCTCCCCTCGGGTGTCCGTGAGGAACTCGGACCGGTACCCGAAGAGGCCTCGAGCCGGCATCTTGAAAAGGAGGCGCGACATCCCATCGGCGAAGGTTCTGAGGTCCAGGAGCTCTCCCTTCCGAGATCCCAGTTTCTCCATCACCGTGCCCACCATCGTCTCCGGCACATCCACCAGGACCTCCTCATACGGCTCCAGCCGGTCCCCATCCTCCCCCTCCCGGAGGATCACCCGGGGCCTGGACACCTGGAACTCGTATCCTTCCCGGCGCATGGTCTCCATGAGGATGGTCAGGTGAAGCTCGCCCCGCCCCGAGACCTGGAACGTGTCGGGGCTTTCCGTATCCTCCACCCGAAGCGCCACGTTCCGCTCCAGTTCCCGGTGAAGCCTCTCTCCCAACTGCCGACTCGTGACGTACGTGCCGTCCCGGCCCGCGAAGGGCGAGTTGTTCACGGAGAACTCCACGGCCAGGGTGGGCT
>SKZC01000385.1 GCA_007127575.1 Gemmatimonadota bacterium | reverse complement strand
GATGGGTTCGTCCACGGAGAACTCGGCTTTTGGGCCCACGCGCAACCCCCGGGACCGGGATCGGGTTCCAGGGGGGAGCTCCGGCGGCTCGGCGGCCGCGGTGGCGGCGGGTTGGGTCCCTGCGGCCCTGGGCTCCGACACCGGGGGATCGGTCCGCCAGCCGGCGGCCTTCTGTGGGGTGGTGGGGTTCAAACCCACCTACGGAGCCGTGAGCCGATACGGCCTGGTGGCATTCGCGTCCTCACTGGACCAGGTGGGGGTGTTGGGGGCCACAGTGGAGGACTCCGCTCGTCTTCTGGAAGTGGTGAGCGGGTACGACCCGCGGGACTCCACCTCCGCCCGCCGCGACCCGCTCCAGCTCGTCTCCGAGTTGGAGCGGAGGGGAGAGAGGTTGAAGGGGGTGGTGGTGGGGGTTCCCCGGGAGTACTACCCCGAATCCCTGGACCTCGGAGTGGAGGTTCGGTGCCGGGAAGCCCTGGAACGTATGCGGGAACTGGGGGCCGAGGTGCGAGAGGTCTCCCTTCCTCACACCCGGTTTGCGGTCCCCACCTATTACGTACTGGCCCCTGCTGAGGCCTCCAGCAACCTGGCTCGCTACGACGGGGTCCGCTACGGATTCCGGGCGCCTGGCGGCGGGACGGCCCGGGAGGTCTACGAAAGCTCCAGAACCGAGGGCTTCGGGACCGAGGTGAAGCGCCGGATCCTCCTGGGGACGTTCGCTCTCTCGGCCGGATACTACGAGGAGTATTACGGAAGGGCGCAGCGGGTCCGTCGGGTGATTTCCCGGGAGTTCCAGGACACCTTCAGCCAAGGCGTCGACCTGCTCTTCACCCCGACGTCCCCGTCCACCGCCTTCGCCCTGGGAGATCGGGTGGACGACCCGGTGCGAATGTACCACTCGGATGTGTTCACCGTGACGGCGAATCTGGCGGGCCTCCCGGCACTCTCCCTCCCGGTAGGCACCGCCGAAGGACTCCCGGTGGGGGGACAGCTTCTGGCGCCTCCCTGGGGCGAGAAGATCTTGGTCCGGGTTGCAGGGGCCCTGGAGGGTATTCTGGCCCAGGAGCGCGGCTCATGAGTTGGGAAGCGGTGATCGGCTTGGAGGTGCACGTACAACTTAAGACGGCGGAGAAGCTCTTCTGTCCCGACTCCACGGTCTTTGGGGCGGATCCCAACTCCAACGTCTGTCCGGTGTGTTTGGGTTTGCCGGGGGCGCTTCCGGTTCTGAACCAGCAGGCAGTGGAGCTGGCGGTGCGCACGGCATTGGCCCTGGAGTGCCGAGTTCATCGGACCAGCGTCTTCGCCCGGAAGAACTACTTCTATCCCGATCTCCCCAAGGGCTATCAGATCTCCCAGTTCGAGCGACCGCTGGCCACGGGCGGGCTCTTCTCCGCACCTCATCCGGAGGGCGGCCGAGTGGAGGTGCGGATTCGACGGATCCATATGGAGGAGGACGCAGGGAAGTCCGTTCACGACCGACTCCCCCACGCCACCGCAGTGGACCTGAACCGGACGGGAACTCCTCTGGTGGAGATCGTCACCGAGCCGGACCTGCGTAGCCCCGAGGGCGCGCGGGCCTTCCTTCAGGGTCTCAAGCACCACCTCGAATATCTGGAGGTGAGCGACTGCAACATGGAAGAGGGGAGCCTGCGCGTGGACGCCAACGTCTCCCTTCGGAGGTCGGGCACGGAGGCTCTCGGTACCAAGACGGAGCTCAAGAATCTGAACACCTTCTCCGGGGTGGAAAAAGCTCTGGTCCTGGAGATCGAGCGCCAGCGGGCCGAATTGGACGACGGAAGGGCCGTGGAGCATCAGACCCTCCTCTGGGACGGGGCTCGAGGCGAAATCCGGCCCATGCGGACGAAAGAGGAGAGCCACGACTATCGGTACTTTCCCGACCCGGATCTCCCCCCCCTCATCGTGGAGGAGTCGGAGGTGGAGGCGATACGCGGGCAACTCCCTGAGTTCCCTCAGGCTCGGCGCCTTCGCTTTCAGGAAGAATTCGGGCTACCGGAGTACGACGCCGGTGTTCTCACCGCCACGCGTGGATTGGCCGATTACTTCGAGAGAGCGGCAGCCGCAGTGGGAGATGGGAAGCTGGCGTCCAACTGGGTGATGGGGCCCGTCCTGCAGGAGCTGAACCAACGGGGGCTGGATCCCAAAGAGTTCCCGCTGGACCCGGTGGTCCTGGCCGAGCTCGTGGAGCTGGTTCAGTCGGAGGTCATCTCCCACAGGGTGGGCCGGAAGGTCCTGGTCTCGGTGCTGGAGACCGGGAAGAGCCCAGCGGCCATCGTGGAGGAGGAGGGCCTGGCACAGGTGAAGGATGAGGACGCCCTGGAGGAGTGGGTGTCCCAGGTGCTGGACTCCCACCCCGACGAGGTGCAGCGACTTCAGGAAGGGGAGGACCGGCTTCTGGGGTTTTTCGTGGGTCAGGTCATGCGGGTGTCGGAGGGAAAGGCGGACCCCAAGGAGGTGAGCCGCCGGCTCCGGGATGCGGTCTCCTGACCCGGCCCGAGGGCCTGGTCCGAGTAATCGGGACTACACCTTCGGGTGGTCCGCCGCCTGAATCCGACCCGGGAGGATGATCCCGCCTCCAGGTCGCTCCTTGAGGCGGGGAAGCCAGCGGTCCGCCTCGTCAGGGAAGGGGAAGAAATCGTCGGCCATCTTCTCCAGAACCCCAGGGTCGTCCAGTCCCCCGTCCGCCAGCCCTCTTCTTCGCAGCTTCTTCGCAAGTCGGAGATTCATCTCCCCGATGGGGTCCATGGACCAGGGGTGCGACTCCTCCTCTCGGGCCAGGTAGTCCATCACGTATTCCAGAGACTGATTCATGTACCGGGTCCTCAGGTCGGCAGGAAGGTCGAACCTGGAGCGTCGAAGGATCGCGTCGAAGGTTCGCTTCCAACTCTCGTGATCCTGGACCCGGATCCAGCCTCGGAAGATCCGCCGGTTCGTACGGAAGCTGAAGAGGGTGCGGCTCAGGACCCGGTCGAAGTGCTCATCCGCCTCCGAATGGTCGTATCCCGTCACCACTTCGCGGGCCTTGCCCAGATAGGGTTCGCCCACCCCCACATCCATCCGGTACTCCCAGTATGTGTGTCCGACGGCCTGGGAACTGCTGGTGAGAAGAAGGCGTCGGGGAACGTAGATGTTATGGGCCACCGTGTCCGCGGCTAGATGGGCCAGATATCCGTAGGCCACGGCACGCAAGGGTTGGGTGTCCGCCTCCTCCAGGATCTCCCGGCCCACCCGCCAGTCGTGGCAGTGACGCCCCACCGGCGCGTACTTCTTGGCGAAGGAGATGTCCGCCGCCACCGAGCCGTAGAGGAACTGGAGCGGATAGCGGTGCAGTGTCGCTCGAACGGCGGGAGGGAGGAGGTGGAGGGCTCCCAGGACCGCTTCCCCTAGGGCGATGTGGGTGGCGGGGCCCCAGGCCGCTGCCATTTCCGGTGTCAGAAGGAAGGCCAGGAGCAGGGCGGGTCCGAAAGACAGTACCGCACGAAGGCGGCTGGCCCACCGCTTCTGTCTCACCACGTCCCGCATGGGGGGGTGGGAGTGACGACGGGGGCCTGCGGAGAAGGGGCGGCGATACCCCCGCTCGTCATCCATGGCCCTCCGGTGTCTCCTCCCGTGGCTCCGGATCCTGGAGGCGCGCCCCAGACCGCTGTGACTCCTCCCGGTCAGCTCCGTCACGACCCCGGAACCGCCGGGCACCGGCTTTGACGCCCCGGACGGTGGAGGCGGTCTCGATGAAGGCTACCTCCGCTTCACCCTGCACGACCTCCATGAGGGCGTTGAAGTCCTCGATTCGCTCCTCCATCCGGTTGGACGCCTGATCCAGTCGGTCCGAGACGCGATTCACCGACTCGCTCACCCGTTTCACGTCGGAGCGAAGAGAGTGGGTGATGTAGTCCAGGTTCTCGGCCACCTTTCGAAGCCGCTCCACCCCGGGATCGGCCCCCACCCTGGCCCGAATCCGCTCGACGCCCCGGATGGCGCGCCGAAGCTCCCAGAGAATTACGGCGAGGCAGAGGAGAAGTAGGAGGGCCGCCAGTCCCATCACCACGATACTGGCGCCCACGACGATGTCCCAGGCGTCGCGCTCGCGTACGAGCCCGCTTTCGCCCACTTGGAGGAGGGCCCACAACGAAAGGTGAAGTGCGGTTGAAATCATGGTTGGGGTAGAGTACCGCCGATGGTGACGAGAGGTCCAGCCAGGGAAAACGAAGACCCCGAACCCCCGGGTTCCGGTCCGGTTGCCCCTCGTTCGTCTCCTCGGGTAACTTCGGGCCCCCCCGGAACGGGTCCGGTGGGTTTTCCCAGTGGCTCGGAGGTACGACCGGCGGATGGCGAGTTATGAAGTGGAGGGGGGACGGACGCTCACCGGCGCGATCCGCCCCGCAGGAAACAAGAACGCCGCCTTGCCGGCGCTTTCCGCAACCCTCCTCACCGACGAACCGGTGATCCTGGAGAACGTACCTCAAATCCGGGATGTGAGCACCCTCCTGGAGCTACTCGAGAGCCTGGGGGCCCAGGTGGCGTGGGTGGGGGAGAATACGGTGAAGGTTCGGGCGGCGGAGGTCACGTCTGCCGTGGTGGACCCTGTCCTGGCCGAACGAATCCGAGCTTCCGTCCTCCTGGCCGGGCCACTCCTGGCCCGCCTGGGAGGCGTGACCCTCCCCCCGCCGGGGGGAGACGTCATCGGGCGGCGGCGCCTGGACAGCCATTTCCTGGCCTTCCGGGGGCTCGGTGCCGAGATCGACCTTCGCTCCGATCGCTTCGAGATCCATGCGAAGCGGCTCCGGGGTCAGCGAATCTTCCTGGACGAACCCTCGGTCACCGCCACCGAAAACGCGGTGATGGCGGCGGTTCTCGCCCAGGGCACCACGGTCCTCCACAATGCTGCGGCAGAACCGCACGTCCAGGACCTGTGCCGACTACTGGTGGAAATGGGGGCGCGGATTGACGGTGTGGGCACGCACGTCCTCACCATCGAAGGGGTGAAGACCCTGGGAGGGGCCCGATTCCGCATCGGCTCCGATCATGTGGAGGTGGGCTCGTTCATAGGCCTGGCGGCGGTGACGGGAAGTCGCATCACCATCACCGATCCACCTGTGGAACATCTGGATTCCACCCTGGTGGGTTTTCGAAGGCTCGGAGTGGAGTGTCGTATGGGGGAGGAAGGACTCGAGGTTCTGGGGGACGAGCCTCTGAAGATTCAGTCCGACGCCTTCGGACACGTGCCCAAGGTCGACGACGGTCCCTGGCCCGCCTTTCCTGCGGATCTCACCTCCATTGCACTCGTCACCGCCACCCAGTGCCGAGGCACGGTTCTCATCCACGAGAAGATGTTCGAGTCCCGGATGTTCTTCACGGACAAGTTGGTGGGGATGGGGGCACAGATCATCCTCTGTGACCCCCACCGGGCCGTGGTGGTGGGGCCGTCGCCTCTTCGGGCGGCCACTGTGGAAAGCCCTGACATCCGGGCGGGGATGGCACTTCTCCTGGCCGCTTTGACGGCGGAGGGGACGAGCACGATCCACAATATCCAGCAGATCGAGCGAGGGTATGAACGAATCGACGACCGGCTGCGGGGTCTGGGCGCCTGCATTCGCCGAAAAGGAGAAACACTCTGACCCTGGAATCCGTACAGGTGTAATGTCGGTGGGAGGGAGCCTGCCGGCACCCCGGGGAACCGCACGGGACCCGGGAGCGGATCTTTCCGCCACCACCAAAGGCCAAGCCAAGGGGGAGTCATGGAGGAGGACCGGAGGAGGGAGCAGGACAAGGATCCTGTAAGCGACGGGATCCGCCAGGGCCTGGGAGTGCTGTCGGCTATCCGGGACGCGCTAGAGGAGACGTTGGAGGAAGCCAGACAGCGGGGAGATCTGAGCCAGGAACGGGCTCGAGAGCTGGCCCGGAAGGCGGTGGCTCGAGCTCAGGAGGCCGCAGAGGGCGCCCGGGAGCGCATGGATCTTCCCAGCCGGAAGGAGTTCGAGGCTCTCCGGACACGGATGCACGCTTTGGAGGGGAGAGTGCAGGCGCTGGAAGGGAGGGGCGCCGCCCAGGAGTCTTCGGCCTCGGAGGGGAGCCCGGAGACAGAGGGTGGGCCTTGAAGGGTGAAAAAAATCCTGGTATAATCGTAGGCGCCAACGAGCGCTGCCCGGAGGGCGGCGGATTTTTCTTGAAGTGGGGGAGCGGGCAGCCCCCGCTTTTTTTTGCACCGGGTGTCACGTGAACCCCGGGTGGGGTCGGAGGCGCCGGCGATGGTGAAGCGAATACCCGAGGTGGAGCTGGAGCTGGAACGGCGGGTGGAGGCACTCGCCATGGAGGTGGTGGAGTTGGAGTGGGCCGGGAGTGAGAGGAGGCCCATCCTCCGTCTGCGGGTGGACTTCCCAGGCTCGGAGCCCGGAAGCGGTGTCACCGTGGGAGACTGCGCTCGGGTGAGTCGGGAGTTGGAGCCGTGGTTGGACGAGCACGAGGCGCTTTCGGAGCGCTACGTGCTGGAGGTCTCCTCGCCTGGCGTGGAGCGGCCTGTATCCCGGAAGAGGGACTGGGTCCGGTTCGTGGGTCGGGAGGTGGCCGTCAAGGGGGCCGAGCCTCTCGGAAACGGAGGGTCACGTCGTTTGGAAGGGGAAATTCTCCGGGTCGAGGAGGAGGATGCGGAGGCAGAAGAATTCAGAGTTTACCTGGGGCTGAACGACGGGACGGAGGTCGAGATCTCCCAGGGGGAGATCGAGCGAGCGCACCTCATCTACCGGTGGGAGTGACCTCGGGACTACACCACATCCTGGACGAGCGAGGGACATGACGAACGCCGGTCAGATCGTCGCCGCCTTTCGTGATATGGCGGCCACAAAGAGCCTGAGTCCGGATGAGATGAACGAGCTCATCAAGGACGGGATCCTGGCGGGGCTTCAGAAGATCTTCGGCCCCAACGTCAGGGCGGAGATCGAAATCCACGAGGACACCGGCGAGATCGAGATCATCGTCCTCAAGCGGGTGGTGGAGGACGTGGAGGACTCTTCGGCAGAGATCCCCCTGGAGCGGGCCCGATGGGACGATCCCACCTTCGAGGTGGGGGACGTGATGGAAATCCCGGTGGACTTCGCCGAGTTCGGACGAAACGCCGTGATGGCCACGAAGCAGCGTATCGTTCAGCGGGTCCGGGAAGGAGAGCGAGAGCGGGTCCGTGCGGAGTTCGAGGACCGAGTCGGAGAGCTCCTCTCCGGTGAGGTTCAGCAGATCGAACGGGGAAAGATCGTGGTCATGCTGAACCGGGCCAAGGATGCAGAGGCCATCATCCCGTGGAAGGAGCAGAATCCCCGGGAACGCTTCCGACAGGGCGACCCCATCCGCGCCGTCCTCAAGAAGGTGGACGAGACGCCTCGAGGGCCTCGACTCATCCTTTCCCGGGCGGACCCCGAGTTCGTGGAGGCCCTCTTCAAGTTGGAGGTCCCCGAGATCTATCAGGGCATCGTGGAAATCCGCGCCAAGGCCCGAGAGGTGGGGGGACGGACGAAGATCGCCGTGTCCAGCCGGGACGACTCCATCGACCCGGTGGGCGCCTGCGTGGGTCTCAAGGGATCCCGGGTTCAAGCGGTGGTCTCGGAGCTGGGTGGAGAGAGGATCGACATCGTCCCGTGGCACCCCGATCCGGAGGTTTTCGCCCGGAGGGCGCTTGCCCCGGCACGGGTGTCCAAGGTCATCAGCGACACCACTCGGCAGGTCATTACCGCCATCGTGGACGAAGATCAGCTCTCCTTGGCCATCGGGCGGAATGGACAAAACGTCCGTCTCGCCTCGCAGCTCATCGGGTGGCAGATCGACCTCTACGGTTCCCGCGAATGGTTGGAGCGGGGAGCGGACTCCACCCTCTTCACGGTGGAAGAAGGAGAGTCCTATGAGACCTCGGACTTTCCCCTTTCGGAGTTGAGCATTCCTCCCGCCGGGCTGGCGGCTCTGGAAGGCGCCGGGTATAGTACCTTCTTGGAGATCATCGACCTGGAGCGTGAGGATTTTCAGCGTATCGAGGGGCTGGACGATGAGACCGTTGATGCCCTCGTACAGATCATCGACGAGCTCACGGTCATCGAGGAGGAGGGCGGAGGAGAGGCGGGTTCCGACGACGGAGAGGAGGCGAACGCCGAGTCGCCCGCCGAGCCTGGATCCGAGGAGGAGGTCTCCGCCCGGGAGGGAGAAGCTCCCGAGGAATCGTCTGCCGGAGAGGACCTCCAGGAGCAGGTCGAGGAGGAACGGTCGGATTGAAGCGAATGACGTGTTGAGCCTTTTGGGATTGGCCCGAAGGGCGGGTTTCGTCGTTTCGGGAATCCCCGCTGTTCGGGAGGGAGCTCGACGCGACGAGATTCGTTTGGTCCTCTTCGCTGAAGACGCGGCGGAGGGTCAGGTGGCCAAGGTGCAGCGGATTCTGGAGCCTCGAAGGATCCCCTTCAGGCGCTTGGGGGACCGACGAGGGTTGGGCACCGCCATCGGGGAAAGTCCTCGGTCGGCGGTCGCCATCACGGACACAGCGTTTGCCCAGGAGCTCTTGCAGCGACTCCCGACCCCGGTGCCGGGGCGGGGGGAGAGCGAGGGCACGGGAGGAAGCTCGGAAGTATGCGGGTAGTTGAGTTAGCCGCCGATCTCAAGGTGCCGCCGGAGGCACTCCTTTCCCTTCTACGGGGGATGGGGATCCCTGTGGCCGATGAGGAAGCCAACGTGAGGGATGCCGACGTAGCCCGGGTCCTCGCCCGGGTGGAGCGGGAGCGTCGGGCCGGCAAGAAGGACGCCCGGGAGGCCGTCCTGGCGGCTGTGGAGGAGACTCAGTCCGGGGCTCGGAAGCGCCGTCGCCGGCGAGTCGCTCCGAAGCCTGAGCCAGAGCCTGAACCGGAACCCGAGGTCGAGGTGGAGGCCGAGAAGGAACCCAAAACTCCCTCGGAGCCGGAGACGGAAGCCGAGCCGGAGGTGGAGCCGGTCTCCGCAGAGTCCGAGGAAGAGCCGGAGGAGCGAGTCCAGGAGGTGGAGGCACCTGCCACGGAAGCCGAACTCCCTCACGCCGAGGGAGAAGAGGAATCCCCCACCCTGGAGGAGGCCTCGGCGGCGGAGTCCGAGGAAGAGGCCACCCCGGTGGCGGCTCCGTCGGAAGAGGGAGAGGACGAAAAAGAGGAAGAGGGGGCCGTTGCGGAGGAGGGCCAGCAGCCCGCCCCGGTGTCAGCCGAGGCGACGGACGAGGAAGACGACGAGGCCGGATCCGACGCGGAGGGTCCGAGCCGGGTGATCCGGAAGCCCGTTCCCAAGCCTGCGGCGAGCGCCGGACCCGGGGGCCAGGTCCGGATTCAGGCGGAGGGCTACACCTCGGACGGAAAGCGGAAGAAGGAGAAGAAGAAGGGAAAGAAGAGGCAGCGCGTGGATCAGGATGCGGTTCAGGACAACATCCAGCGCGTGATGGCCGAGATCAAAGGGGGAGGGAAGAAGCGGCGCAAGGGGCGCGCCTCCCAGCCCAGCCGGGAGGAACAGGAGGAGGCCGAGGCCCAGCAACGGGAGAAGGAGGAAGAAGAGGCCAAGACCGTTCGGGTCAATGAGTTCCTCACCGTGGCCGAGCTCTCCGAACTCATCGACGTTCCCTCCACCGACATCGTCGGGGCAGCGTTCAAGAACCTGGGGATGATGGTCACGGTAAACCAGCGGTTGGACTTCGACCAGATCGAGTTGCTTCTGGACGAGTTCAACTTCAAGGCGGTGCGGGAAGAGGAGTACGGAGAGGAGGTGGAAGGGGAAGAAGAGGTGGTGGAAGATCCCGCCAAGCTGAAGCCTCGTCCCCCGGTGGTCACGGTCATGGGACACGTGGACCACGGAAAGACTCTCCTCCTGGACCAGATTCGAAAGGCCAACGTAGTGGCTGGAGAGTCCGGCGGGATCACCCAGCACATCGGTGCCTACCATGTGGAGGTGGACGGAGGACGGACCATTACCTTCCTGGATACGCCCGGCCACGCCGCCTTCACCGCCATGCGGGCACGTGGTGCAGATGCCACGGACGTGGTGGTTCTGGTTGTAGCGGCCGACGACTCCATCATGCCCCAGACCATCGAGGCCATCAGCCACGCCAAGAACGCCGGCGTTCCCATCGTGGTGGCGATGAACAAGATGGATCTGCCCGCGGCGAATGCGGACCGTGTGCGCCAGGAGCTCCTCCAGCACGAGGTGACCGTGGAGGAGTTCGGGGGGGAAGTGCTCTCCTCCGAGTTGAGCGCGAAGACGGGTGACGGAATCGACGACCTCCTTGAGAAGATCCTGCTCCAGGCTGAGCTCCTGGAGCTGAAGGCGAATCCCGACCGGGACGCCCAGGGAGTGGTCATCGAGGCGAAGCTGGATGTGGGGAAGGGCCCCGTGGTCACCGTCCTGGTGCGCCAAGGGACGCTTCGCGTCGGCGACAGCTTCATCTGCGGAAAGTACGACGGCCGGGTGCGGGCCCTTCTGGATGAACGAGGGAATAGCATAGATGAAGTGACGCCGGGGATCCCGGTTCAGGTGCTGGGCTCGCCGGGGGTGCCGCAGGCCGGAGATCAGTTCCAGGTCATGGATGCGGTTCGGGCGGCGGAGATCGCCGCTACCCGTCAGCGGCTCGAGCGAGAGAAGGAGCTTCGTATCAAGGAGCGGGGGATCAAGCTGGGCGACTTCTCCACCCTCATGGAGGAGGGGGGCGAGGGGACTCTTCCCCTCATCATCAAGGGGGATGTGGACGGCTCGGTTCAGGCGGTTTCCGATGCTCTGGACCAGCTCTCTACCGACGAGGTCCACGTGGAGGTCATCCACCGCGGGGTAGGGGCGGTGAATGAGTCCGACGTGCTCCTGGCGCAGACTGCGGGAGCCGTGATAATCGGCTTCCGGGTTCGCCCGGACACGAACGCCCGTCTCCTGGCCGAGCGGGAAGGGGTGGACATTCACACCTACGAGGTGATCTACGAGGCGGTGGATCAGATTCGTAGCGCTCTCGAGGGAATGCTTTCCCCTGAGGAACGGGAGACCATCGTCGGGACCGCCGAAGTGCGGGAAGTCTTCAAGATCTCCAAGGTGGGCACCGTGGCGGGCTGTTACGTCACCGAAGGAAAGATCGACCGGAAGGGCACCGTTCGGGTGATCCGGGACGGGAGCGTGGTCTACACCGGAGAGATCGGTTCTCTCAAGCGGTTCAAGGACGATGTGAGGGAGGTACGGGAAGGGTTCGAGTGTGGGATCGGGGTAGCCAACTTCAACGATGTGAAGGTGGGGGACCTGTTGGAGTGCTTCACGGTGGAGGAGGTGGCTCGGACTCTGGCCACCACCGAGGCCGGAGAGAAGGGCTGAGCCGAGGGGCTCCCCCCCTCGCCCGCGAGAGGCTCCATGGTCGTGGTCGTCATCACCTGGGAGCTCTCCATTCCAGGGAGCGCTTCCCTCAAGGACAAACGGACGGTAGTCCGCTCCCTGAAGGACCGGATCCGGCACAAGTTCAACGTGTCCGTGGCGGAGACGCGCTTCCAGGACGTCTGGTCCCGGGCCGAAATCACCGTGGCCCTGGTGGCCACGGATCGCCGGTTCGCCGACTCGGTGGCCGATTCCGTAGATCGCCTGGTGGCCGAAAACGGTCGATCCGTCGTCACCTCCACCCACCGGGACATCTACTGAGCCCTTGCTCGCCGGGCCCACCCCCCCGAGCTGAACTCCAACTACCCAGAGCGTGTACCATGGCCCGGCCGGTGAGGGCCGAGGCGGTCGTATATTTCCGGGAGGGCCGACTCGAGTTACGGTCGGCCCTCCGTCAGATTGAGGGGTCCCATGTCCAGCAGACGGGTTCGACGGCTCAACGAACAGCTCAAGCGGGAGATCTCATCCCTCCTTCGACGGGAGGTTCGGGATCCCAGGATCGGGACCCCCACCGTCACCGGAGTGGAGGTGGCCCCGG
>SKZC01000003.1 GCA_007127575.1 Gemmatimonadota bacterium | reverse complement strand
GTGGAGTCTTTCCGTCGGTCCCGTTCCGAGGTGGAAGGGTGGCTGAACTGACGACCCACCGGGAGGCGCTCCCGGTGATCACGCCTCCTTCGACGGCGGAAGCTCTCCCCGCCCACGTGGTCTCCCACGCCAGCGGGGGACGGGATCGATGGTCCCCGCCCCTGAAGTCCGCCCCGGACGACCCGGCTGCCACAGTGTGGAACCTCCTCCACGAGGTGCTGGACCCCGAGTTGCCCATTTCGCTGGTGGACCTGGGTCTCATCTACGGCGTGGAGGTCCAGGGAGAGCGTGTGACGGTGGCGCTCACCTTCACGGCCACGGCCTGCCCATGCATGGAGTTCATCCAGGAGGACGTGGAGGACCGGCTTCTGAGGGAACCCTGGATCTCCGAGGTGGAGATCGTCGTGGTGTGGGATCCGCCCTGGACCCGAGACCGGATCACCCATCGGGGTAGGGCCGAGCTTCGGCGATTGGGGGTCGGCGCATGATGGAACGGACCTACGACGTCTTCGCTCGGAAGAATCGTGGAGACGCCCTCTGCCACGTGGGGTACGTGGAGGCGCTGGATGATGCCCTGGCCCGGGTATATGCCTGGAAGACCTACGACGAAGAAAAGTGGTTCGAGATGGTGGCGGTGCCCCGGAGCGCCATCATCCCCGTGAACCGCGCGGATGGGCCGTTCGCAGGTGCACGGCCGGAGTCGGAGCCGGAGCGGTCGCCATGACCGGGTCTTCGGAAACCATCCAACGGTTGGACCCGGAAACCCGGAAGGGCTTCCGGCGGCTGATCCTCTCTCTGGCGGATACGAAGCGGATCCTGGGGATCCGCTACAGTGACTGGCTACTGGGGGCTCCCTCCATTGAGGCGGGGATCGCGGTCTCCTCCATGGCCCAGGACGAGTGGGGCCATGCCCGCCTTCTCTACTCCGTCCTCAAGGACTTCGGGGACGACCCCCTGGAGGTGGAGCACAGCAGGGACGCGAGTGCGTACGCGTCTGTGGATACCCTGGACCGACCCTTTCCGGACTGGTCCGCGGTGGTGGTGGGAATGGTGGTGGTGGATGGGGTCCTCTCCTCGGCCCTGGAAGGGGCGGGAAGCGGCGCCTATGAACCGCTTTCAGGGCGCGTGAGCAAGATGCTGGCGGAGGAGGAGTTCCATGGGGAGCTAGGGCGCGCCTGGCTCCGGCGGATCGCCGAATCTTCAGGCGTGGGTCGAGCTCGGCTCCGGGAACGGGTGGAGGAGGTTCTCCTTCCCACCCTCCGAGGGCTCCTCCCTACGGATCCCCTTCAGGGCCGACTGGTAGAAGCTGGACTCACCGCGTCGAGTCAGGAGCTGCGGGACCGGGTCCGGGAGGCGGTGACGCCCTCCCTGGAGTTGTTGGAGTTGGAGTTTCCCGTGGTGGAGGGCCAGGGCGAGGGCTGGGATCCGGACCGGGGACGAGGACCCGGTCACCCACTCGAAGAGGCGGTAGAGCGGGCCCGCGGGGACCGGAACCGAGCGCTCTTCGTGGAATGAGCGACCACAGGCAGCTCCCCGACGCTCCGCCCTGTCCCTTCTGCGGACGTGAGGAGACGGAGCTCATGCATCCCTTCGGAGCGCACGCCTCCGTGGCCACCTACTGGTGTGGGCGGTGTCGGAGCCCCTTCGAATTCATGCGGTGGGCGGAGCCCGCCGCTCCGGGAGAGGGGAGGGAGAGCAGTGAGTGACGTGGGAGGAGTTCTAGAAGGTTTGAAGGGGCCATGGGCCCCGACCAGCGACTCGAGTACGGGGACCCACGGATGATGAGCTGGCACAGGGAGAAGCAGGGAGCGGGCGTCGCGATGGTACTCGTGGCCCTGGCCTTCGGGAGTGGGTGCGCCTCGGAAATGGAGCTTCCCACCCCTCGCTCGGTCATCATCTTCAGTGGGGTGAGGCTCACCGCCGACGCCGACCAGATGGAAGAGGTGGACCGCTGGCTCAGGAACCAACTCGAGGAAATCCACGAGAACCCCTCCTTCCTCATCGAGCTCCATCGACGGGACTCAGAGGTTCGACCCTGGGAGACCCTGCACATCGAAGGGGACACGGCACGGATTGCTCTGCAGACCACCGCCACGGATGCGGAAACCCCGTTCCTCCTCTATGCCCACTTCCACCTCATGGCCCAGCGTGGCGAGTTGGAGGAGTGGCTTCCTGAAGCGTCGGACGCCGAGGGTTTCGAGTTGGAGCAGGCGATCCTGGACCGAATCGCCGATGCCTGGTTCCTGGGGCGTTCCATCTACGATACTCACGCCTACGCCGCCCTGGACGAGCTCCTCTACAGCCGGGAGTTCGGCTACCTCCAGCCCTACATCCTCTTCGCCCAGGCAGACCGGTTCGCCGAGGAACGAGAGGCGTGGCTCCAGGAGTCACCCGAGGAGAAGGAGGAGTTCCTGGAGTGGTTCCGGGCTACCTTCGAACGGGATCCTCCGGAGCCCCGGGAGGTGGACCCCATCGGCGACGATGGGGGGGGTGGTGATTCCCCCGGTGACTCTATTTCAGGAGTGAGGCCGTCCACTGGAGGTTGATGGGCTCGCCGGCTTCGTCCTCTTCCAACTCGAATACGTGGACGTCCACCCGGCCCGTCCTCCGGATCCGCTCGTCGGATGGACGGCCTCCGAAGACAGCGAAGCCGTCCACCTTCACACTCCGCTTGGTCCCCCCGTCCGGCGAGGCCACTTCCAGGGTCGCCCCCTTGAGGGCCTTCACCGAGGGGGCACCGCCCTCCTGCAGCCTCAGCCGGAGGATCAGGCCTCCATGTGGGTGGTCCAGGACGTCGATGACGCGAAAGAGGGTGGCGTCGCCCTGTCGTGGCGAACTGGTTCCGGATACCATGGAAAGCCTTTGAATCGGGGAAGTGCCTGGGGAGACGGGAACGGGTGGCGAACATTAGAAACCCACCCGGGGGGAGTCAATGGACTCGGATGAAGGGGGCTCGCTGGACCCCGTCGCCGCGGCGGAGGTGAAGCGCAGTCTCCATCTCGGAGGAGCCCTCTACCTCATCGCCGTCCTGGTCCTCACCCTGGGCACGGAGCTGTCCGTCCTGGACTCTCTGGCCTTGCCCGCCTTCCTCTTTCTACTGCCGTCGCTGGCCGTGGCTCAGCTCCCCATGGTACAAGACCACGAGCTGGAGCGGGTTCCGGCGTACCTGGGTTCCGCCGCCGGAATCGTCGTCCTCGGCGCAGTAGGCTTGGCCCTGGGGTGGCGTCTCGTGGGCCCCGACAATTTGGGACTTTCAGTCCCACCCGTGCCGTCTCTCCTCCTCTGGTCTCTGGGGCTCACGGCGGTGGGAGTCGGGGTGATGTGGGCCTTCCACCGTATCGAACGGGCCCGCGGCAGGCGCGGCACCGCCACCCTTCGTCAGCTCCTACCCCGGACCCGGCGGGAGCGGGGGCTCTTCGTGGTTCTCTCCTTCACCGCTGGAACGGGAGAGGAGCTGGCCTACCGGGGGTACGTCCTGGTGGCGCTCCTGGCTGCAGGGTTTTCGCCAGTGGCGGCGGCCGTCGTTTCTTCCATCTCCTTCGGGTTCCTGCACGCGTACCAGGGGAAGCTCGGAGTCCTCACCACCGGCGTGCTGGGGTTGATCTTCGCCGCCGCCGTTCTCGTCAGCGGGTGCATCTGGCCCGTGATGGTGGCTCACACCGCCCTGGATCTGATCGGGGGCCTGGTGCTGGGAGAGCGTTGGCTACAGCCTTCGGTTGCGGATGGGGGGACGGAGAGGTAGGGTCCAGCCATGGATATTGACCTGGCCCTTCTGGCAGATGCCGCCACCATCGACGCCTCCGGGAAGCTGAACATCCTGGGAGTCTTCGACCGAATCAGCGCCTCCGAGTTTCCAGCCAAGCACGGCCGGGTGAGCCTGGTTCTCCGTTTCGCCGCCGGAATTCAGGAGGCCGGGTCGCACGAGTTGGATATCCGACTCCACGATCCCCAGGGCGAAGAGGTGGTCCGGTTGAACGGCTCCATCACCCTGGGACCGGGATCCCGGAGCGCGGGAGGCAGGGTGAAGGTGCCCCACGTCCTTCACCTGGACGGACTCGTCTTCAACGAGCCGGGGCTCTACACCTTCGACGTTCGCGTCGATGGGGAGGTGTTCACCAGTCTGTCTCTGACACTGGCGCAGTCCGGTGCCAAAACGGCGCAGGCATGAATCCTGCAAGCTCTGGGAGGGCACCGGGGCCCTCTGGAAACAATCCCGAGCCTACCCCGGTAGAGTTAAGGAGAGGTCGAAGAGCGGACCTTCACGAGTCCGGAAGCATAGGTGACGCCATGATCCTCCGCTGCAACTTCGAGGAGATCACCGCCCTGAACTACGGGGCTCGGTCCTTCCTGGAGGAAGTCCCGAGGTCGGAGAGCGCCGTTCTGGCGCCGAGCCGATCCCGGGCCGTAGTGGAGTCGTTGGTGCCCCAACTGGAGGGGGACGTCAGCATCGAGACGCTCCACGAGCAGCAGCGGATCCAGGAGGCCCTGGAGCTCATCGTGGAGCATCTCCGGATCGAGTTGGAGAGCCAGGTGGTGGCAACTCACGCCGCCGACGAGGACGCCGTCACCGCGTACTTCGACTTCGCTCACTGCCTGTCGGTGCTGGCCCGGACCCGGGAGATGGGAGAAGAGATGGAAGCCATGATCGAGGTGATGACCGGGAGCGCGGCCACGCCGGACCTGGCTCGGGAGCTTCGCTTTCCCGATTGATGGGCCGCGACGCCCGCAGGTACCACTTTCCATCGGTTGGGGCGCTGGAAACCTTCCAGCGCCCCTTTCGCATTAGGGGTTGAGGAGAGGGTAGGCGACCACATGGGAGAGGACCGCTTGGAGGTTCTGAGGAAGATGCTGAAGCGGCACCCGGACGACCCTCGACTTCACTTCGGGGTGGCCGTGGAGCTTCTGAACCAGAGAAGACTTGAGGAGGGCGTGGAGGTCCTGGAGAACTACCTCCAGGTCGCAGACGACGAAGGGAACGCCTGGGGCCGACTGGGGGAGGCCCTTCGGGAGCTGGGCAGGGATGAGGAGGCGAGGGAGGCCTATCGCCGTGGAGTGGAGGCGGCCAGACGCCACGGCCATCCCACCATGGCCGAGGAGTTCCAGGATGTGCTGGACGATTGGCCATGACGGAGAGCTCAGCGGACTTTGAGGCAGAGGCGCTTCCTCACCTGGATGCGGTGTATAGCTTCGCTTTGCGCCTCTCGAACTCAGAAGAGGCGGCAGCCGACCTGGTCCAGGATACCTTCCTCCGGGCCTACCGCTCGTGGGACCAGTACACTCCCGGTACCCGTTGCAAGAGCTGGCTCTTCACCATTTGCCGAAACGTGTTTTTGAGGTCTCGAGAGAGAGACAGGAGGCGGGACGAGATCCTGGCGGAGTCCGCGGAGCCCGACCCCAGGGCCCTGAGCCGGGAGAACCCGGTCTTCATGGAGACCCGAGAGCGGGACCCGGAGGGAAGCTTCTTCCGCTCCATCGTAGACGATCGGGTCCTGCAGGCCCTGGACGAACTCCCGAAGGAATTTCGCATGGCCGTCGTCTTATCGGACCTGGAGGACCTGTCGTACGAAGAGGTTGCGCAGGTCCTGGACGTTCCCATCGGGACCGTGAAGAGCCGGCTGTTTCGAGGCCGGCAACTTCTGCAAAAGGCGTTGGTGGACTACGCCGTCCAGGAGGGGTACCTGCCCGCTCCGCCCGGTGACGAGGAGAGTTGAGAATGGATTGGCTTCGGCGACTGCTTGGCGGGAGACGAGCCCGCAGCCCGCAGGAGATCACCTGCATGGAGGCTGCCGAGCGCCTCCTGGAATTCCTGGACGGGGAGCTTGAAGAGGTGAGTCACGAGGAGGTGGAGGCTCACCTGGATGTCTGCCAAAAGTGTTTCCCACGTCTCCAGTTCGAGAAAGCTTTTCGGGAGGTCGTGCGAGGAGCTCGGCGGGGGCGTCCGGCCCCTTCCCACGTCCGGGACCGGGTTCTCGAAGTGCTCGGAGAGGAAGGGCACTCCTCGTCCTGACGCCGTCCATCCTCCCGGCTCCCCTCTCCCGTTCCCTTCCCTCGCTTCCTCTGGCGAATCCCTCCCTCGTTCGATAGCGTCGCATCCGGCGGCCGTAGCCGCCTCCCGACTACGATTCCAAGGCAAGCCCAGGAGTGGAGATGACCACGGCGCAACGGCGGGAGCGAATCCTTCCACGGCTGATCGAAGAAGAGATGAGGGAGTCGTTCCTCGACTACTCCATGAGCGTCATCGTCCAACGGGCGCTCCCGGACGTACGGGACGGGCTGAAGCCGGTTCACCGGCGTATTCTCTACGCCATGCATGGCCTGGGCCTCCTGCCGGACCGGCCGTACAAAAAGAGCGCCTCCGTGGTCGGGGAGGTTCTGGGAAAGTACCACCCACACGGGGACACGGCGGTCTACGACGCCCTCGTGAGAATGGTCCAGGACTTTTCCCTCCGATATCCCCTGGTGGACGGTCAGGGCAACTTCGGCTCCATCGACGGCGACGCGGCGGCGGCGTACCGGTACACCGAGGCGCGTCTGGCTCCTCCGGCTATGGAGCTCCTGGACGACCTCGAGAAGGACACGGTGGACTTTGCCCCCAACTTCGATGACCGACTCCAGGAGCCCAGCGTCCTTCCCGGGCGCCTCCCCAACCTCCTGGTGAACGGCAGCAGCGGGATCGCGGTGGGGATGAGCACCAACGTCCCGCCTCACAACCTCACCGAGGTGGCGGCGGCACTTCGGGTCCTCATCGAGGCACCTGACTCCGAGGTGGACGATCTTCTCCCCCACCTGCCGGGGCCCGACTTCCCTACCGGGGGGTTCATCGTGGGCGAGGATGGAATCCGGGATATGTACCGCACCGGTCGAGGCCGCATCGTCATGCGCGCCCGGGTGGTGAAGGAAGCCCTTCGGGGCGGTCGGCATCAGCTCGTGGTCACGGAGCTCCCCTACGCCGTCTCCAAAGCACGGATCATCGAGCAGATCGTGGCCCTCTCCCGGAAAGGAGGGCTGGACGAGGTCACTGAGGTGCGGGACGAGTCCGACCGGGACGGCCTACGCCTGGTACTGGAACTCAAGCGTGGCACCCAGGTGGGATCCGTGCTCCAGACGCTCTACCGAAAAACCCACCTCCAATCCACCTTCGGGGCCATCCTCCTGGCCCTGGACCGAGGTCAGCCCCGGGAGTTCGACCTGAAGGGCATCCTGGAGAGCTACCGGGATCACCGGCTGGAGGTGATCCAGCGTCGCTCCCGGCACGACCTGGAGAAGGCGGAGGCGGAGCGCCACATCGTAGAGGGGCTCCTGGCGGCCCTGGATGCCATCGATGAAGTGATCCGAATCATCAGGGGCTCTCAGGACCGGGAGGAGGCATCGGGCTCCCTTCAGGACCGACTGGGGCTCAGCGAGACCCAGGCCGAGGCGATCCTCAACATGCGCCTGGCCAAGCTGACGGCCCTGGAGGGAGAGCAACTCCGGGGACGGATGGAGGAGCTGGAGGGTCTCATCCAGGAGCTCCGGGAGCTTTTGGACAGCGAAGAGCTCCAGCTCCAACTGTTGCTGGACGAGTTGAGCGAGGTGGTGGAGCGGTTCGGCGATCCCCGTCGCACCGAGATCCTGCGGGACGGGGAGGAGGAGCCGGCACCGGTGGAGGGGCAGGTGGCGGACGAGGAGGTGGTCATCACCGTCAGCCGGGAAGGGTTCGTAAAGCGCATTCCCATGCACCTCTATCGCCGGCGGATCTCCAGCGGGAAGCCCCTGGCGGGAATGGAAAACTACGAGGACGACTTCCTGGAGCGGATCTTCGTGGCCCGGACCACGGGCTGGCTGCTGGCATGTACGGAGGGAGGACAGGTTCACTTCCTTTCCGCCCTGGATGTGCCGGAGAGCAGTCGAGCCTCCCGGGGCCAGTCCGTTTACGGACTCCTGGGGGCCGCTCGTTCCGACCGCATCGTCTCCCTCCTGCCCGTGGATGACCTGGAGGCGGACCGAAACCTCGTCTTCGTTTCCGCCGGCGGACTGGTGAAACGGACCCACCTGTCCGAGTTCTCTCGCCCTCGGGCCGGTGGGGTCATCGGGGCCGGGGTGAGGGACGGGGACCGGATCCTGGATGTGCTCCTCTCCGACGGCCGAGCTCAGCTCATGCTCTTCACACGTCAAGGGCGGGTGATCCGGTTCCGGGAAGATGAGATCTCCGTCATAGGCCGGACGGCTCAAGGGGTGAAGGGAGTGAGTCTTCGGGAAGACGACGGTGTGGTGGGAGTCGTCCCGGTCCGGAGGGAAGCCTCCATCCTCACGGTGACGGAAGGGGGTACGGCGAAGCGTACAGACCTGGCCGACTTCCCTCTTCAAAAGCGCGGGGGGTTGGGCACTCTGGCGACTCCGTCCGGGGGGACGCTGGATCCGGTGGCCGGGGCTCTGGAGGTGCTGGAAAGGGACGAGATCATGGTGATCACCGCAGGGGGTTCGGTGTACCGTCGGCCCGTAGCGGAAATCTCGACGCAGGGTAGGCGTACCCGAGGGGCACGCCTGGTGAAGCTGGAGACCGGGGATCAGGTGGTGGAGGTAACGCTCGGGATGGAGACCCGTGCCGGCGGTCCCTCGCGTGAGCCGGCCAGGGCGGCGGATGAGGGCCCGGAGGGCCAGCTCGAGCTTCTCTCCGACTGAAGCCCACCGCGAACGAGAAGGTGGCGAAGGGGGACCATAGATGCGGATGCTCGTACTGGGGGGTGGGGCGCAGGGGACGGCGGTGGCCTTCGACCTCCTCCGGACCTCCGAAGTGGAGTCCGTGGTCCTGGTGGACCATCGGATGCAGGAGCTTCCGGAATTCCTTCGATCACACCAGGAGGGGAAGCTCCAGGTCCAGGTGGCGGATGCGTCGGACGAGGGCGTAATGGCCGAGCTCATGAAGGGTATGGACGCGGTCCTTTGCGCCCTACCGTACTACTTCAACCTGCCCATGAGTCGACTTGCCCTGGACGCGAGGGCCCACTACGCGGACCTGGGCGGCAACACCCAGATCGTGGAGGAGCAACGGGCCCTGGATCCCCTGGCTCGGGAACGAGGGCTCAGCATGATCCCGGACTGCGGACTGGCACCCGGGATGGTGAACATCCTGGCCCAGGCGGGGATGGAGGGGCTGGAGGAGGTGGACTCCGTCCGGATGTGGGTCGGTGGGTTGCCCCAGGAACCGAAGCCACCCTTGAACTATCAGGTGGTCTATTCACTGGAGGGAGTCCTGGACTACTACACCACGCCCGGCATCATCCTGCAGGAAGGGGAGGTGAGAGAGGTGGAGGCGCTCTCGGGTCTGGAGACCGTCGTCTTCCCGGAGCCTCTCGGCGAATTGGAGGCCTTCTACACCGCCGGGGGCGCGTCCACGCTGCCCACCCGGTACGAGGGGAGGGTACGGACCCTGGAGTACCGGACCCTCCGCTACCCGGGCCACGCCCAGATCATGAGTGCTCTTCGGGCGCTGGGTCTGCTGGACACGGAGCCGGTGGATGTGGATGGGGTGAAGGTCTCCCCCCGGAACCTGTTCATTCGACGAGCCGGGCCCCTCCTCACCGACCCCCATGGCCGGGACGTAGTTGCCCTTCGGGTGGAGGTTAGAGGGAAGGGAGCGGAAGGGCCGGAGGGGATTCGATACGACCTCATGGACTTCTCCGATCCCGACACGGGGATCACGGCCATGATGCGCTGCACCGGGTACTCTCTCGCCATCACGGGGCTGATGCAGGTGCGGGGTGAGGTGGAGCCGGGGGTGCGGACACCCGACGAGGCCGTCCCGGCGGAGCGCTACCTGGAGGCATTGGCGGAGCGAGGCATCCGGGTGGAGGTCAGTCGGGAACCGACTCCAGTAGGAGGAGGAGGATCCGATAGGTAAGGCCCCAGACCATCTCCCCTTCCACCTCGAAGGCTGGATACCGGAGGTGCGCGTCCCCCATGGGGAGTCTCAGGACTCCACGGGTTTCCGGCGCCAGGAGGTGAGAGACGGGCACCCAGAAGATTTCGGCGATCTCCGAACAGTTCACCTTCGCTTTCACCTCGGGAGGCAGGGCGAAGACGAAGGGGGAGATGTCCACCTGAGGAATCCGACGGCTGTGGGGCGCTACTACCTGCAATCGACCCAGTCGGTTGTGCGTGGGATCCAGGACGATCCCCGTCTCCTCCCGGGTTTCCCGAATGGCGGTGTGGAGGAGGGACGGGTCGGTGGGGTCCCGCCGGCCTCCCGGAAGCGCCATGTGTCCGGACCACGGATCGCTCTCAGAGGCGGCGCGCTTCACCAGTAAGAGCTCCGGCTCCGGTCGTTGACGGAGGATCACGGAGACGGCGGCCTGGTCGTACCCTGGACGCTTTTCAGGATCGTCTTCCGGCCCACCGTACTCCATCAGCCGATCTTCCAGGACCCTCAACGCGTCCAGGGTGAAGGGGCGGCCGGGGCGGTGAGGGGTGGACATGAAGTGTGAATACCCGAAGGAGGGGGGGCGGTGCCTCGGGCTCAGACGCCTTTTTCGTCGGGTCCCCAGATGAGCTTATGGAGCTGGGGCTGGAACCGAGCCCGTAGGCGGTCCTCCAGCATCCATTCGGCCAACTCGCGCCAGTCCAGCTCTCCCCATACCGGGGAGAGGAGGAGGGCCTTCAAGCTTCCCGAGATCACCCTCCCCTCCAACCGGTGCTCCCGGATCACGTCTCGAGCCCAGACGTAGTCCGCTCGGTCTCGGAGGACGAACTTCACTTCGTCGCGTCGGTCCAGGTGGGCCAGGTTTTCCCACCGGTTCCGGGCCTCCTCACCCGAGCCCGGGCACTTGAGGTCCATGATGATGTGGATCCGAGGGTCCAGAGGAGAGACGTCTTCCGATCCTGATGTCTCCACCAGAACGGTGAACCCTTCCGCCAGCAGCCGATGGGCGAGTTGGAAGGCGTTCGGATGGATGAGGGGTTCTCCTCCCGTGATCTCCACCACGGGGCAGTCGGCGGCCCGCACCTCCTTCAAGATGGCTTCCAGGGTCATCCGTTCCCCGCCATGGAAGGAGTACTCCGTGTCGCACCAGACGCAACGGAGGGGGCAGCCCGTGAGGCGGACGAAGGTGCAGGGAGTGCCCACCCAGGTGGATTCGCCCTGGATGGAGTGGAAGATCTCCGTGACCCGGAGGAATGGAGGGGGAGCAGGGTTCTGCCCTCCTGCCGCTCCGGAGAGCTCCGTAGCACCTGGCCCCTCCCGGGTGTTCCGCACATCGCTCATGATCCTTTTCCTTCCCCGTCCTGGGAGATACTGGGCGACGCCCCGGGCCAGAAGTTGGACAGCGGTGACTCCTTGACGAGGTTTCCAACGAGGAAGAGGAAGTTTTCCGGGCGTTCCGCCAGTCTGCGCATGAGGTAGGGATACCACATCTCCCCAAACGGAATGTAGACCCGGACCGGGTGCCCCTCCGCGAGGAGCTGGTCCTGGAGGTCCCGGCGAACCCCGTAGAGCATCTGAAACTCGAAGCGTCCCTTTCCGATCCCTTCCCGGTCCGCCAGAGCTCGTGCCGCTCTGATGATCCGCTCATCATGGGAGGCGATGGCCGGGTAATTCCCCTCCCGCATGAGGGGGGCCATGCTCTCCAGAAAGCTCCTCCGGACCTTGCGTTCCGACTGAAAAGCCACCTCGGGGGGTTCGGCGTATGCCCCCTTGCAGAGCCGCACCCGAACTCCCAGATCGATCATTTTCCGAGCATCCCCCGCAGTTCGACGCAGGGCGGCCTGGAGGACCACTCCCACGTTCCTCCAGCCGGCGTCCCACAGCTCCTGGAAGGTGTCCAGGGTGGGCTGCACGTAGCGGGACGACTCCATGTCCAGCCGGACGAAGGTGTTCCGGGTCGCTGCATGGTCCAGGATCCGCTCCAGCAGCTCCGATAGCAAGCCGGGGTCGATGTCCTGGCCCAGTTGGGTGAGCTTCACGGAGATGTT
>SKZC01000491.1 GCA_007127575.1 Gemmatimonadota bacterium | reverse complement strand
CATGTTCACGATCCTCCCACCCGGAAGGCTCCCGCCGTACCGGCGAGAAAGCGGTCCCGGGGTTGGATGGAGGAGTAGACCAGACGAACTCCCCCTGCGTCCCCCAGGAGCTCGTAGCTCTCAGATCCTGTAGTGCGGTAGACGAGCTCCATCTGCAGGGGTACCGGCAGATCCACCGACTCCGGCACCTCGCCGCCGGGCCCCCGTTGCCGCTCCACCTCCTCCGCGAAGAGGGCTAGGGTGAGTCGGAGAGAGAGCTCCTCTTCCATGGCGGACGGTGCGTCCGGTGAGGAGGGCACGAGCCAGCTCGGTGCGGCGAAGAGGAGGAGGAGGTTCAGGAGGGTCAGGACTCCGGCGCCCACGTAGTAGGTCTTGAGCGATCGCCGCTCCACCCGGCGTCGCTTCTGGATCCGCTCCTCCTTTCGCTCCACCTCCTGCTGGATGGAGCGAACCAGGGAGGCCATCTCGGCCCGCCGCTGCCGCTGGGCGTCGGCGTCCGGTGAAGTGGACGCCTTCTCCCGGGGCTCGTCGCCTTGGTGGTCCGCCATCTCCTCCCTGGAGTGTGGCCCCTCATGGGGCACCGCGAGGATTCGCGGGAAGTGGGCCCAGCAGGACTTGAACCTGCGACCGTCGGATTATGAGTCCGCCGCTCTGACCAACTGAGCTATGGGCCCGAAGCTCCCGAGCTCCGTATGTGGCTCCCCCGACCTCCTCCGGTCGGAAGGCGAAGGAAGGTAGCGGAGTGCGAGGCGGGGCTACAAGGGAGCCGCTCCATCCATGGCGGGGGCTCGGAACCTGAGGCGGGCCGCGACCCCGTCTCCCTCCCGGTCCAAGCGCTGCGCGCCGTCAAAGGAGAGCTCCTCCACGTCGGCATGCTGCTGGAAGGCGGCGCCCACCAGGTGGTCCGCGTAGTCCGGGTTTGCCCGGATGAACCCCCGGGTGAGGAGGAGCGTCTCCACCCGGGACTCCCGGAGCGCTCGCTCCACCTCCTCGGTTCCCAGGGCCCCCTTCCCTCCGGAGTGAGCCTGGTTCACCACCTCCTCCAAGAGCCGCTCCTGCGCGGACTGAGTGAGGCGAGAGGCGGCGTCCTCCGAGACCTTCCGTACCTCGGCGGTGGACATTTCCAGGTGAGCCCCGGCCTCCTGAAGCGTGCGGGAGGCCAGACCCCGGGGGAGCTGGTCCCGGAGCGCCGTGGCCCACTCCGAGGTCCCTCCCAGGACCACGAAACCCCCGTCCCCCGCCTCTTCCGCTACGGTGTCGGCGAGATGCTTGCGAAGCCGGTCGGCTTCCACGGCCAGAACCTTCTGGGCGGCGTCGGTCCCGGTCTGTCCCCGGATCCCGGAATAGCTGCTGGCCCGCTTCGAGGTGTTGATGTCCGAAAGGTCTCCGGACACGTCCTCGGCTATGATGTTCATCGGCTCCGAAAGCTCCCCCTGGGCGTAGCGGAAGATCCGGGCCCGGCGCCGATCCGAGAGAACCGTGATGACGGGCCGATCCTGTTTCAGGGCCCGGACGTAGGGCGCCACCCGCACCCCGGGCTCCCAGCAGACCAAGTCGGGCATGGGAACCCGGACGGCCTCGGCGTAATGCAACGTATCGGCGGTGGCGAAGCCCACCCACCCCCGGTCGGGGAGGAACTGATCGTACTGCCCCAGCTCCTTCTGGATGAGCTCCAGCGCCTTCTCCAAGTCCTTTTCATCCTCCGGGGTGGTCTCCTGCATCCGCCGCCGGGCGTCGGCCACCCCATGCTCCAGCCTCTTCTTCCAGAGCCCTCGCTCCGAAAACTCGGAGGCCCGGCCGTCGATGTATACGCTAAGTACCTTCTCTTCCCTGAGCTTCCTGTACAGATCGATGAGCGCTTCGTGGTTGAGCATCCGTCTCCCTTTCCGGAGGGACCGGCTGTAGCGCGGTCGGCGAGTCATTGGCCCCGTCATCCATCCAGCCGGGCACCCAGCGGCCGGAGGCGACGAGGGGAAGGACTGTTCGTCCGCCGGTACACCGCTCTGGCACAGCGGATCCCCCGACTTCCCCCTCCTGCCCAGGCGGATCTCCCATCCTGGAGCGCGGGTACGCCCACGTCCATTCCATGCATCCACCCAGCGGAGAACCCTTCGGTGAGGGAAGTTCCCGACGAGCATCCCGTCTCGCCAGAGGGAGCCCAGCCTCCCCTGGGCGGCTATCCTCCCTCCCCAGAGCGGGAACGCATGGTGGAGCGGCAGCTTCGCCGCCGGGAGATCCGGAATGAACGGGTCCTGGAGGCCATCTCCAGGGTCCCTCGGGAGGCCTTCCTCCCGGCAAGCCTCCACTCCCAGGCCTACGAGGACCGGGCCGTCCCCATCGGCCAGGGACAGACCCTCTCTCAGCCGTACATGGTGGCGGCCATGACCGAGGCCCTGGATCCGGAGCCCCACCACCGGGTCCTGGAGGTGGGAACCGGAAGCGGCTACCAGGCCGCCGTCCTCTCCCTCCTGGTGCGAGCGGTTCGGTCCGTGGAACGCATCCCGGATCTGGCCCGGGAGGCGGAACGAAGACTGGAGGCGCTGGGGATCACCAACGTTCGGGTCGGCGTGGGAGACGGAACCCTGGGGTGGCCCGAAGAGGCTCCGTTCCACGGGATCATCGTCACCGCCGCAGCCCCCAGCGTCCCCCCCTCCCTCCTGGAGCAGCTCTCACCCTCAGGGGGCCGGCTCGTCATCCCGGTGGGGAGTCGGGCCGGCCAGGACCTCCTCCGCATCACGCGCCGGGACGGGGAGACGGACACCCAGGTCCTGGTGGGATGCCGTTTCGTGCCCCTGCTGGGTGAGGAAGGGTGGCCTACCGCTTGATCCGCTCCCCACGGTCTTCGTACCGAAAGATCCATGCGGCGAGCTGGCCCGGACGAAGGGCGCCGCTTCCATCCCCGAAGTCGTGGTCCCCTCCCGATCCTTCGTCCACCTCCGGCCTGCGGCGGAGCTGGTCCCGGTACCCCCGGATCCGCCGTCCCCAGCGTTTCCAGTTTTCCGCCCGAAGATCCACCCACCCCCCATCCACCACGTGGGACTCCAGCCCGTCCCCCTCACCCTCCGGTGGAACGTTCACCCTGGGACCCCTGAGGACCCGTCGGCCGTCCGGGAGGAGGATGGGAATCCCTACGGACAGGATGCGCTGTCGGAGGTCTTCGTCCTCCTCCAGGAGGCCTAGCGCCGCCTCCGCCGTCTCTGCAGGGTCCAGCTTCGAGGCTCCGTCCAGGTCCCCGTAAAGCCGTCGGAGGAGGACAGTCTCGAAGAGGAGCTTGGAGAGCCGGGGCGGCCCCAGCATCTCGTAGGCTACGCCCTCCACCCCCGTCTCTCGCTCCAGCTCCTCCATGCGCTCCAGGGCGGCGCTCCGGAGAACCCCGGCCCGGTAGGTGGGCCCCAGCGTGGACCCGTCCAGCGCCGCCACCACGTCCCGGCCCGTGGGATGCCCACGGATCTCCCGGATCACGTTTTCGGCGATCTCTTCCGGGGTCACGAACTCCATGAGCCCGAGAGCGGTGAGGGTCTCGAACTCGGGGAGGGAGAATAGGCCGTTCTCCCCCGAGTCCAGATAGACCCCCTCCAGAGGATCCTCCAGCTCCACCCAGGCCGAGCTCGCTCCCTCCCCTCCCTCCCCTTCCTTCACGAAGGCCTCCTCCAACGAGAGTGGAGTGGTGGAGTCGGCTCTCCGGAGGACCCGTCCTCCCCTCTGGATGGGACCGAAGCCCACCGACTTCCAGCTCACCGCAGCCGTGGGCTTCACCTCCTTCACCGCCGGTGCCCCGGGGGTGCGAGCCATGAGGAAGAGGAGGAGGGAGTGGGCTCCCGCCAGGCCCGCTTTTGCCAGAAGCACCCGGGACGGCCGCTCCTCCGAGTGGGTGAAGGGGATGTTCAGTCCCATCCCTCCGGTTCCGGCGGTGCCGATTTTCACGTACATCCGGGTCCGCGCCCGCTTCATCCCCTCCAGCGCCACCTGGACGTGCCGAATGAGCTGCGGGAGGTAGAGGGTGGCCAGGTGCCGCTCCACCACCTCCGGACTCGCCTCTCCCTGCGCGGCCCGGTCCCGCAATCCCTCGGCGGAGCGAAAGGCATCCTGGTAGGCCAGTGCCCCGGCCGTATTCACCGAGTCCACCACCACATGGGGGCGGACGTCCAGGAGGAGACGGCCCAGTTGCGACCGGGCGAAGACCTCGTCGGTGAGCTCCCCGTAGAGGTCGTCGATGAGCCGACGTCGACGGTCCGGATCCGACAGAAGCTCCTCCCGGTTCGTGCCCGCCATGGACTGCGGGGCGAAGAGGTTGCCCCAAACGGCGTCAATGCGGACCCCGGCGGCGGTCTCCCCCTTCTTTAGGACCTCCACCGCCTCCTCCGCCTCGTCCCGACGAAGGGAGCCCAGCACCAGGCGCTGCGGTCCGTACTCCAGAATTCGCCGACACACGGCCAGCCCCACCAGGCCCGCTCCTCCCAGAACGAGGACGTTCTTCCCCTTCAGCTCCATGTGGCCTCCCTCAACGACCTGCCTGGACTCACTCCCCTTCCTTCAGCCCCGCCGTCCGGCGAAGGGCCGCCACCTCCTCCCCATCCAGCTCCCTCCATCGCCCGGGCGGGAGGTCCCCCAGCCTCAGCGAACCGAACCGGACGCGCTTCAGCCGCCGCACCGGATGCCCAACGGCCTCCAGGAGGCGCCGAACCTCGCGCTTTCGTCCCTCTCGAAGAATCAGCGAGACCCGGGTGGTGCGTCCCTTCCCCGGGTCCGTCCTCACCGCCTCCCCGCGGGCCAGGCCATCCTCCAGCTCCACCCCTTTCCGGAGTCGCTCCACCGTGTCTCCCTCCACTACGCCCTCCACCACCGCCCGATACTCCCGAGGCACCTCCGAGGAGGGGTGGAGGAGGGCATGGACGGCTTCGCCGTCGTTGGTGAAGAGGAGGAGGCCCTCCGTATCCCGATCCAGGCGGCCCACGTACACCAGCCCCTCGGCGTCCTTCGGAAGGAGATGGTAGACCGTTTCGCGACCCCGAGGGTCCTTCCGGGTGGTCACGGCTCCCCGAGGCTTGTGGAGAAGGAGCCAGCGCGTCGGTGGCAGGGTGACCTCCTCTCCGTCCACTTCCACCCGGTCCCGGCCCGGCCGCACCCGGGTCCCCTGAACCGTGACCACCTCTCCGTTCACCCGGATCCGCCCGGCATCGATCCACCCCTCTGCCTCCCGCCGGGACGCCACTCCGGCCCGGGAGAGGAACTTCTGAAGTCGCATTCCCCGGGACGCGTCCTCTTCCCTCACTGCGGATCCGACTCCTCCGACCCCTCCAGATTCAGCTCCTCCTGATCCGGATCCACTGGCGCCTCCTGGTCCGCCGTGAGGGGAGCTCGGTCCCGCAGGACCACGGAGAGCTCCTCGGTCCGGGGGAGGTCGGCCAGGGACTGAAAGCCGAAGTGCTCCAGGAAGCGAGGGGTGGTCCCGTAGAGAAGGGGACGTCCCAGGCCCTCCGCCCGCCCCACCACTTCCACCAGTCCCCGGTCCTGGAGGGTCCGGATCACCCCCGAGGAGCTCACGCCCCGGATGTACTCCACCTCCATCCTGCCGATGGGCTGCCGGTAGGCAATGATGGCCAAGGTCTCCAGCGCCGGCCCTGAGAGCCGACTGGGCCGGGGAACGGTGTCGAACCGCTCCAGGTACGAGGCGAACTCGGGTCGGGTGAGGAGTTGAAAACCCTCCGCCACCTCCGCCACCTCGAAGGCGCGTTCGTCCTCCTGATACTCCCCCTGGAGGCGCTGGATGGCCCGCTCCACCACGTCTTCGTCCAGGGACTCGTCCGCCCGGGCGATCTCTTCGGCCCGGAGGGGCGCGTCGCTGGAGAAGAGCACCGCTTCCACGATCTGTTCCGGCCTCACCGATCCCCCTCCTCTTCCGGCATCGCAGCACGATCCTGGGCCTCATCCCCCGTGGACCCGGCCCCTCCTTCCCCTCGCCAATAGAGCCAGAGCTCCGAGAAGGGCTGCACCTGCCGGAGCCGCAGAGTTCGCCGGCGAGCCAGCTCCAACCCCGCCAGGAAGGTCATGACCCCGTGAAGCTTTTCCTTCCACGGCCGTAGGAGCTCGGAGAACTCCACGCGACCTCGCTCCGGCAACATCTTCAGGATCAACTCCACCTTCTCCTCCATGGCCACACCCCGCCGAGTCACCTGGTGCTCCCGGGCCTTGGGGTCCGGCACCTCCACCCCCAGGGCCGCCTCGTACACCTCCTCCCAGGTCGTCTCCAGTGGGCTTTCCTCCAGCGGTGGCTTGGGTCGAGGGGGAACGTACCCCTTGGGAAAGCGTCGAGCCCGCTGGCTCTCCGCCGCCTCCAGTCGCTGGGAGATCTCCCGGATCTGTTCGTACTCCAGGAGTCTCCGCACGAGCTCGGCCCGGGGGTCCTCCTCCTCCTCGTCCGGGGGGCGGGGGAGGAGCATCTGGGCCTTGATCCGCACCAGGGTGGCCGCCATCTCCAGGAATTCTCCTGCGCTGTCCAGCTCCTCCGGGTGGATTTCCTGGATGGCCGCCAGGAACTGATCCGTAATCCGGGCGATGGGGATGTCGAAGATGTCGATATCCTGTTCCCGGATCAGGTGGAGGAGGAGGTCCATGGGGCCCTGGAACCGGTCCAGATCCACCACGAACCGGCCCGGTCCCGCCACCGCCGACGGAAGGAGGGCCCCCGACCTCCCCGGAGGCGCCCTCATCCCCACAACCGGATGAAGGCCATGGCCACGTCCATGAGGAGCTCCACGGGATAGAGGAGGATCCGGATCCCGTCGGGGACCAGGAAGAGGAAGGCCAGAATGGCCAGGATCCCGAAGCGACCGAAGGACCGATAGGCCTCCCGGAACCGCTGGGGGAGGAAGTGGACGGCCACGTGGCCCCCGTCCAGGGGGGGGACCGGGATGAGGTTGAAGAGGGCCAGGATCAGGTTCAGAAAGATCCCCAGGACGATGACCTGGCCCGCCAGATCCACCCAGGCTCCCTGGCCGTAGCGAAGAAGGAGGCCGCCCATCACGGTGAGGACTGCGGCGGTGAGGAGGTTGGCGGCGATCCCGGCCAGGGAGACCCGGATGTCTCCCCACTTGGGGTCCCGGTAGTTCGCCGGGTTCACGGGAACCGGGCGGGCCCAACCGAAGAGGAAGCTCGTCGGAAGAAGGTAGAGAATGGCCGGGACCACCACGGAACCCACCGGGTCCAGATGGGGGATGGGGTTCAAGGTGATCCGCCCCAGCTTCTCTGCCGTGTCGTCTCCCTCCCGCTTGGCCACCCACGCGTGGGCCACCTCGTGGAGGACGATGGAAAAGATGAGGATGGGAACCAGGAGGAGGAAGACCATGGCGGTGAAAGGTAAGCTCCCGGGCTTTTCGGGGAACAGACGCTTGATCTACGTTACGGGTGTCGGTAGGTTTTCGCGCTTGAGTGGACCCTCAGGAAGGCATTCCAGGAGCAGACATGCCGAACATCAAGAGCGCCAAGAAGCGCATGGAGTTGAGCCGCCGCTGGCGGGAGCAGAACCGGAAGAGCCGGGGCCGGCTCCGTACCGCCGTGAAGGCCGTGCGGCAAGCGGAGGACCGGGAGACCGCCGAGGAGCGCCTTCGCGAGGCCATGGTGCTCCTGGACCGGGCCGCCCGGCGACGCCTCTACCACCCGAACAAGGTGGCACGGATCAAGGGGCAGCTCCAGCGACACGTCAACGGACTCTGAGCTCGGGCCTCCTCCCCGCCGGCGTCCGCCCCCTCCCGCCACCTCGTCCGGCTCAACCCCGACGCCACACCACCCGCCCTCCCACGATGGTCACCTGAGGGCGACCCGTGAGTCGCTCCCCGGTAAAGGGAGTGTTGCGGCTCAGGGACAGAAACTCCGTAGGATCCACCACCCACTCCTCCTGGGGGTCGAAGACGGTGACGTCCGCTGGAGCCCCCGGCTCCAAGGTGCCTCCCGGTAGACCGAAGGCCTCGGCGGGAGCTCGGCTCATCCGCTCCACCAGGGTAGACAGCTCCAGCTTTCCCGTCCGCACGAAGTGGGTGTGGACCAGCCCCAGGGCCGTCTCCAATCCCACGATCCCGAAGGGAGCATCGTCGAAGGCCTGCTCCTTCTCGTCGTAGTGATGGGGAGCGTGGTCCGTGGCCAGGACGTCCAAAGTCCCGTCCAGGAAGCCCTCCTGCACCGCCTCCACGTCCCGATTCGTTCGCAAAGGGGGGTTCATCTTCGCGTCGGTCCGGTATCCGTCCACGGCGTCTTCGGTGAGTAGGAGGTGGTGGGGCGTGGCCTCCGCCGTCACCCGTACCCCCCGAGCCTTCGCTCTCCGGATCGCTTGCACCCCGTACCAGGTGGAAACGTGTTGGAGATGGATCCGACCCCCGGTGAGCTCGGCCAGGAGGAGGTCCCGTACCGTATGCACGTCTTCGGAGGCGTTGGGCTTACCCTTGAGCCCGAGACGAGCGGACACCACTCCCTCGTTCATCACCCCGCCGTGGGAGAGCCCCAGATCCTCGCAGTGGTCCGCCACGGGGATCTCGAAGGCCTGGGCGTAGTCCAGGGCCAGGCGCATGAGCCCCGAGTCCATCACCGGGTTCCCGTCGTCGGTGATTCCCACCGCCCCCGCCTCCACCAGCTCCCCGATCTCGGTGAGCCGCTCACCCTCCTGACCGATTGAAAGCGCCCCCAAGGGATAGACCCGAGCGGCTCCGGCCTCCCGACCCGCCGCAGCTACGAAGCCCACCGTGGCAGGGGAGTCGATGACCGGATCCGTGTTGGGCATGGCGCAGATGGTAGTGAAGCCACCCGCCGCCGCTGCCCTGGCCCCCGATGCGATGGTCTCCTTGTGCTCCCCACCGGGCTCTCGAAGGTGAACGTGAACATCCATGAGACCGGGGGTGACGATGCTGCCCGCCGCATCCACCACCTCGGCGCCTTCCGGTGCGTCGATCCCTTGGGCCAGCCGGGCCACTTTCCCCTCGGCTAGGAGGAGGTCTACGGTATCGTCCACCCCCTGGCTGGGGTCCACCACCCGGCCGCCCCGGATCAGGATGATCCGCTCCATCACGCCACCTCCCCCTGTTTTGCGGCCTCGGCCCGCTCCGGGGCTCCCCCCGCCAGCAGATAGAGCACCGCCATCCGAACCGCCACGCCGTTGGTCACCTGTTTCAGGATCACCGAGTGCGGCCCGTCGGCCACGTCGGAATCGATCTCCACCCCTCGGTTCATGGGTCCCGGGTGGAGGATGAGGCGGTCCCCTGAGGCCTCCTGGAGCCGACGGGTGCTGATGCCGTAGACCCGATTGTACTCCCGGAGGCTGGGTACGTAGCCCCCCTTCATCCGCTCCAACTGGAGTCGAAGCACGTTCAACACATCCGCCCAGGCGATGGCCTCCTCCACCCGCTGGAAGACCTTCACTCCCAAGGACTCGATCTCCGAAGGAAGGAGGGTCCGGGGCCCGCACACTCCCACCTGGGCCCCCAACTTCAGGAGTCCGAAGATGTTGGAGCGGGCCACCCGGGAGTGGAGGATGTCCCCCACCACGCAGACGTTGAGTCCCTCGATCCGGCCCAGGTGATCCCGGATGGTGAGGAAGTCCAGAAGTGCCTGGGTGGGGTGCTCGTGAGAGCCGTCTCCGGCGTTGATGACGTTGGATGGGATCCGCTGAGCCAGGAAGGCCGCCGCCCCCGATGCCCAGTGGCGAATCACCACCATGTCGATCTTCATGGCCTCCAGATTCCGGGCCGTATCCACCAGCGTCTCTCCCTTCTGAACCGAGGACCCGCTAGTGGCGATGTTCACGGTGTCCGCGGACAAGCGCTTCTCCGCGAACTCGAAGGAGATCCGGGTCCGGGTAGAGGGCTCCATGAAGAGGTTCACGATGGTCTTCCCCCGGAGCACCGGTACCTTCTTGATCCTCCGCTCGGAAATCTCCTTGAAGGGCTCCGCCGTATCCAGGATCGTGCGGATCTGCTCCGGAGAGAGGTCCTCCAGTCCCACGAGGTCTTTGCCCAGAGAGGGGGCGGTGGGGCTCACGACACCTCCTGGGCCGGGGTGACCAGCTCCACGGCCAGACGACCGTCCAGCTCCGGGACCAGGACGTCCACCCGCTGGTTCCCCAACACCTCCACCTTCCGACCCACCACGTCGGGCTGAATGGGAACCTCCCTCCCTCCTCGGTCCACCAGGACGCAGAGGTGGATCCGAGAAGGACGACCCCAGTCCAGGATCTCGTCCATGGCCGCCCGGGTCGTCCGCCCGGTGTAGAGGACATCGTCCACGATGACCACCGCGTGGTCGTCGATCCCGGACAGGGGAAGCCGGGACTCTCCCACGATGGGGCGGGGTCCCACGGTGGCCAGGTCGTCTCTGTAGAGGGTGATGTCCAGGGATCCGGTGGGAACCGAAGCCCCCTCCGCCTCCTGAATCTCCGCCTGGATCCGCTCCGCCAACTCCTTCCCACGACGCTGGATCCCCAGAAGGGCGAGCCCCTCGGTGCCGCCGTTCCGCTCCACGATCTCTCGAGCCATCCGGTCCAGGGCGCGGTCCACCGCCGCCTGATCCATGATGGTGACCCGCTGGGCGTCGGACATGCCCCCCTCCCCTCGGCCGAATCGGAGGCTCACGACCTGCAGGGGACGCTCCCCCCGGCCCGAAAGCCGAGCAAAGCTAGACGAGGGCCCGAGGGGGTGTCAACGAAGAGGACGCTACCCGTCCGCTCCTGCGGAAACCTCTGTCGCTGCGTGGGCGGCGGTCTCGTCCAGTCCCTCCACGGGATCTCGCCCGAAAATCCGGAGGACGCCGTAGAGGAGGAGGAGCCCGACGGCCAGGGCCCAGACGGGATGGATCCATTCGAAGGCCGCCGGGAGCTCGCCCACCACCAGCCCCACCCCGGCCACCACCAGGGCGTACGGGAGCTGGGTTCGGACGTGATCCACCAGGTCGCAGGCGGAGGCCATGGAGCTCAGAACCGTGGTGTCGGAGATGGGAGAGCTATGATCGCCGAAGACCGCACCGGCCATCACCGAGCTCACCGCCCCCAGCAGAATGGGATAGTTCTCCCCGCCGGCGAAGCCCACCCCCGCCCCCATGGCCACGGCCAGGGGGATCACCACGGGGAAGAGGATGGCCATGGTGCCCCAGGAGGTCCCGGTGGAGAAGGCGGTGAGGGCGGCCACGATGAAAACCAGCGCCGGAAGGACCTGGAGGGGGAGGGTGTCCGCCAGGAGGGAAGCGAGATACGGTCCCGTCCCCAGTCCGTCGGTGACCCCTCCCAGGCTCCAGGCCAGGACCAGGATCACCACCGCCAGAAGCATGGACTGCATCCCCCCCAACCACGCCTCCAACGCCTCCTGCACCGAGAGGATCCGCTGGGCCACCACCAGGCCGATGGCCACGACGCATCCCGCGAAGGAGGCCCAGAGGAGAGCGGCGAAGGGATCTGCCCGCCCGATGACTTCGCGCACCGTCCGCTCCGCCGGTTCCAGCCCTGCGGCCCCCGTTCCCCAGAGCGCCGCCAGCGCCACCAGGATCACGGTCAGCACCGGCAGTCCGGCGTTGTACCACCGGTGTGGCTGATCGTCGTAGGGCTGGAGGGCTTGGAGGGTGGTGTCCGCCGCCGGCATGGCCCCGGGCCGGATGACTCCTCCGCCGGAGGCGGCCCGCCGTTCTGCGTCGTACATGGGCCCGAAGTCCCGGCGCATGACCACGATCATGAGGACGAAGAAGAGGGCCAGGATGGGGTAAAAGAGGTAGGGGATGGAGTGGAGGAAGATGGTGAAGGCGTTGTCGGCTCCCGCCTGGAGCTGGGCCGCCAGAACAGGATCCTCAGTGCGCTCCGCCAGGGCTCCGAGGGCGTCCCGGATCTGGGTGATCTCGAAGCCGATCCAGGTGGTGACCACGGCGCTCACCGCCAGAGGGGCGGCGGTGGAGTCCACCACGTAGGCCAGCTTCACCCGGGAGATCT
>SKZC01000430.1 GCA_007127575.1 Gemmatimonadota bacterium | reverse complement strand
GGCCTTCGATGAGGTTCGTGAAGTGGCCGGGGCCATCACACCGGTCCCGGGGGGGGTGGGGCCCATGACCATCGCTATGCTCCTTTCGAATACGCTCCAGGCGGCGGAGGCTGCGGGGGGGGAGGTGGATGGGTGAGCTCCGGGGAAGAGAACCTGGATCTCTTCTCCGGGGCCCATGACGAGCCGGAGGACGTCGGACTGGGTTCGGACGCAGAAGATGCCCCTCACTCCGGTTCCGACGCCCCTCCAGGCGGGCCCGAGGAAGCCGACGACGGTGAGGATGAGGGGGCTCCTCGGATCTGGACCGTCTCCGAGCTGAACTCCGCCGTACGATTCCTTCTGGAAGACACCCTCCCTCCGCTATGGGTGGGTGGGGAGGTGGCGAACTGGACCCGGGCTCGGTCCGGGCATTGTTACTTCAGCCTCAGGGACGAGCGAGCCCAGCTCCGGTGTGTCCTCTTCCGACGAGATGCCCAGCAGCTCCCCTTGGAGCCCGAGGACGGAATTCGAATCCAGGCCCACGGGACGCTGACCCTCTACGAGGCCCGAGGGGACTTCCAGCTCGTGGTGCGAAAGATTCGCGGGGAGGAAGGGGAAGGCTTGTGGCGGCTGGCCTTCGAGCGCCTCCGAAAGAAGCTGGAAGGGGAAGGGCTGCTGAGCCGGGAACGGAAGCGCCCCATCCCTCGGTTTCCGGAAACGGTGGGGGTGGTCACCTCTCCCTCGGGAGCGGCCTTTCGGGACATGGCCTCGGTACTGGGTCGAAGGGCGCCATGGACCCGGGTATTGCTTCGGGGAAGTCGGGTCCAGGGGGAAGGGGCGGCGCAGGAGGTAGCCGAAGCCATCCGGGTACTCTCTCGGAGCGGCCGAGCGGATGTGATCATCGTGGGCAGGGGCGGAGGCTCCACGGAAGATCTCTGGGCCTTCAACGAGGAGCCGGTGGCCCGGGCCATCGCCGATTCTCCGGTTCCCGTCATCTCCGCCGTCGGCCATGAGACCGACGTGACCATTTCGGACCTGGTGGCCGACCTCCGGGCTCCCACGCCGTCTGCGGCGGCGGAGGCCGCCGTGCAGGACGGAGCGGCCATCGCCGAACTCCTCCGGGAGCTGCAACCTCGTCTGGCCAGGGGGCTTAGCACGCTATCTCGGGAACGGCGCCGTCGACTCGCCGAGGCGCGACGGGCCCTGGCCCGATGTGGACCGGGCTTGGTCGAGCCCAGGAGCCGGACCGTGAGCCAACAGCGCGATCGCCTGGAACGTGGAGTGGCCCAGCTCCTTCAGCGGGCGGGTGAGCGCGTCTCCCTTGCGGCCGGCCGACTGGAGGGACTGTCTCCGTTGGGGACGATCCGACGTGGTTATGCGGTGCCCAGAGACTCCACGGGACGAATCCTCCACTCCGTCAAGGAGCTGGAAGTAGACGATCCCTTCGAAATCCTGATGTCCGATGGTCGGGTCCGTTGTGTAGCCAAAGACGTGTCGGAGGAGGCTTGGTGGGATGACGGTTGATGAGGAACTTTCCCTGGAGGCTCGACTCCTTCGGTTGGAGGAGATCGTTCGGGACCTGGAGGGGGGAGAGGTGGACCTGGAGCGAGGCTTGGAGCTTTTCGAGGAAGGGGTCCGACACCTGAAGGCCTCCGAGAAGATCCTCTCCCAGGCCGAGTTGCGGGTGGAAGAGCTTCTGGACGACGGCGAAGGGGGAGAGGAGGTGAGGCCGCCTTCCGACGGGGAGGAGGATCCGTAATGGAGGCCAGACCCTCGATGGAGCTGACGGACCATCTCACTACGCAGCGAGAGCGCGTGGAAAAGGCGTTGACGCGGGTGCTGTCGGATCTGGACTCCTTCGTCCCCCAACATATCCGCCCGGCCCTTCGCCAAGGAGTGGAGGCCGGAGGGAAGCGCATCCGACCCATACTTCTAGCTACGGCGTACGAGGCCGTGACGGGAGCGGAGTGCGAAGAAGCCGTCTACGAGCTTTCCACTTCAGTGGAGTTCATCCATGGATACTCTCTCATGCACGACGATCTCCCATGCATGGATGATGGGGAGCTCCGTCGAGGTCATCCCACCACCCACCGGATCCACGGCGCCCGGTCCACGATCCTGGCCGGTGCGGCTCTCATTCCCCTGGCGGCCCTCGGGGCGTGGAAGGCGTCGGGGGGGCTCGGTCTCCCTGGGGCTCTCCGCAAGGAATTGGTGAGGACCTTGATGCAGGCTGGAGGGGCTGCCGGAATGGTAGGCGGTCAGTTCCTGGATCTGGTGGCCGAGGGGGAGGCGCTTTCGAATGAGGCATTGAATGACCTCCACGCTCGAAAGACAGGAGCGCTTCTCACCGCCTCCCTGCGAATGGGAGGGCTGGCGGGGCAGGCTGCTCCGGAAGGGCTCCGGGCGCTGGAGGACTACGGCCGCAGGATCGGTCTCGCCTTCCAGATCGCAGACGATGTCCTGGATGCCACCTCCACTGCGGGGACCTTGGGAAAGAACCCCAGCGATCGTGAGCGCGGAAAGTCCACCTATGTCGGCCTCCATGGAGTGGACGGGGCCAGGGCCCGGGGGAAGCAGGAGGTGGATGCAGCCATTCAAGCCCTCCGATCGGTGGGTATCAGGAGTGGCGCGCTGGAGGAGCTCGCCTTCTATATCGTGGAGCGGGACCGGTGACCGAGGGAGTCGGCTTAGGCCCGGTTCGGAAGGTGGGTTTCGTCCTGCGACAGGGGTCCAGCGAACCAGTGGAGGTGCTGAAGCGCCTCCTGACCCGGGCCCGGTCGCTGGACATGGAAACCTTTCTCGACCCGGCGGAGGTTCCGGAGCTGGAGGATGGAGTGGCTCCGCTGGAGGGGAACGAGGCGGAGCTGGACGTCCTCATCACTCTCGGAGGCGACGGAACCCTCCTCCGGGGCGCCCGGCGGGTGGCCCGCTGTGATGTGCCGGTTCTGGGGGTGAACCTTGGGCGCTTGGGCTTCCTCACGTCCGTACCGGCGGAGGAGGCCGAGGAGGCGTTGGACGGGGTGGTCGAGGGGCGCTGCGGACTCGACTCCCGGACGACCCTGGAAGCCCAGGTGATCCGAACCCACGGCGATGCCAGCGAACCTCTGTTCGCCCTCAACGACCTCGTGTATCACAACGCCGGCGTGGCCCGGGTCGTTCACGTGGATCTTCGAGTAGGGGAGGGAGAGGAACAGGAGGAAATGGGGAGCTTCAGCGGTGATGGAGTGATCGTG
>SKZC01000435.1 GCA_007127575.1 Gemmatimonadota bacterium | reverse complement strand
AGCTTCAGGAGCGATTTCCCGAGGTGGACTTCCTCCAGACGGGCTCGAATCTCGGCTACACCGGAGGCAACAACCGGGGCATCGAGCGAGCTCTGGAGGCGGGTGCGGACTACCTGTTCGTTCTGAATCACGACACCCAGGTGGAGCCCGGCGCCATCGACTCGCTGGTCTCCGTGGCGGAGACGGAGGAGAGGGTGGGGGCCGTGGCGCCGACAGTAGTTTGCCTCGACGACCCGACCCACATCTGGTACGGAGGTGGGACCTTCGATCCCAAGCGGGCACTGGGCGTTCACTGGAATGGAAAGGAGACCCACAACGGGAACGGTCGGTCCCGTCCTCGGGAGGTGACCTTCTTCTCCGGCTGCTCCGTCCTCCTGAACGCAGAGGCCATCCGGGATGTGGGAGCCTTCGCCGAGTCCTACTTCCTTTACGTAGAGGACGCGGAGCTTTCCGTCCGGCTGAACCGGGCCGGATGGCGGATCCTCCATGACCCCGGGGCGCGCATTCGGCACCGGGTTCCCCCCGACTACGCGGAGCCCCGCCCGGACCAGATCCGGTACCGGGACCGGAACCGCCGTCGATTGGCCAGGGAGCACTTGAGCTTCGGTCAGCGCACCCTCTTCACCACCTGGTTTTACCCGACGCGGGCGGTGCACCTGGGCAGGTACCTCCTGCAGGGGGATCTGCCCCGAGCACAGGCGGTCCTTCAGGGGCTTCGCGAGCGCTGACCGAGCCCATGGGCGGCGTCCGCACCCCGTCGACATCGGTGGTTCCCCCGGGAGAAGGTTCGTCCACCCCGCCTCCGGCTCTGGTCCTGGCTGGTCACGAGGTCCACCTCTGGATCGCCTCCCTGGACGAGGTGACCCACCGACTCCGGGACCAGTGGCTGTCCCTTCCCGAGTCCGTCCAAGCCCGGGTGAACCGGCTGGCCACGGCGGAGCTACGGCGCCGCGCCATTGCCGGAGAAGTACTCCGAAGGCGGGTCCTGAGCCGGTACACAGGCGTCGCCCCGGAGGAAATCCGGTTTCGCCGGACGCCGGGTGGGAAGCCGGAGCTCGCCGAGGCGCACCCCGTTCAGTTCAGCCTTTCACACTCGGGGCCGCTCTTCCTCCTGGGGGTTCGGAGGGGTGGCGCCATAGGAGTGGATGTGGAGCGGATTCGGCCGGTGAGAGACCCCATCTCCATGGCACGCAGGGTCTTCTCCCCCGAGGTGGTGGAGGAGCTGGAGCGGGCTCCCGACGGCCCGACGCTTCACCGCATGTTCCTTCACCGGTGGACCCAGCACGAGGCGTTGCTGAAGGGGAAGGGTGTGGGCCTCCGGACCCCGGCCCGGTCCGCCCCGGCAGGGGCGGCGTCCCCGCCGGAAGCGGCGTCCTCGGCAGAGGCGGCGTCCCCGGAGGGCTGGCGGACGACGGGCGTGCCCCTACCCCAGGAGTCGGCCTTGGCGGCGGTGGCCACCGAGGGAGCGCAGTTCTGCCCCATCCGCCGGTTCCCATGGAACCCCGAGCACATCGAGGGACCGAAAGAGGTCCGCTGAGAGAGAGCCCGCGTCCATGCACCACGCTGCCGCCCCGTCATCCGTCCCCCCTTTGGCCCTCGTCGGCTGCCTCCTCCTCGCCGCCGTCCTCCTGGCACCGGCGTCCCCTGCCGCCTCCCAGAACGTCCCGGTGGGGGACGTGCATGGCGAATACGTCCGGCTCCTGGAGACGGTGGGCAAGGCGGACCTTCAGCGGTTCGGCCCCGGCCCACTTCCCCTGGATGCACTCTATGGAGCCGTTGAGGACACCACTCGGCATCCCTGGATGGAGCGGCTCACCCGCCCGGAGGAAGCCGAGCTGGGCGGAGGGGTGTCCCTGACCCTGGCGGATCCAGGACTGCGCGCCATCGCCAACACCAGTCAGCCCCACGGACAGAACGAGGGCGCCCTGTGGCCGGGTCGCGGGCTCAACTCGGCCGTAGACGCAGGGCTCACCCTGCGTAGGGGGCCGGTGGAGCTGACGTTCCATCCCACCCTGGCGTTCTCTCAGAACCGGAGCTTCGAGCTTGCGCCTGTGGACTTCGAGGGGTTGCCTCGGTACGCCTACCCGTGGCGGTGGATCGACCTCCCACAGCGGTTCGGACCCGATGCGTTCTTCGAAGTGGACCCGGGTCAGTCCGCGCTTCGCCTCCACCTGGGGCCGGCGGAGGTGGGGGTGACCGCCGAAAACCTGTGGTGGGGACCGGGAATCCAGAACGCCATCCTCATGAGCAACAACGCCCCCGGGTTCCCACACCTCTATCTGGCCACCGGTCGTCCCCTGGACATCGGCATCGCAAATGTGGAGGCCCGGTGGATCTTCGGAAGGCTCCAGCAGTCCGATTGGTTCGACCCCACCGCCGACGACCGGGGCCGCTACATCACAGGGGCTGCCGCCATGGTGAACCCCCACTTCCTGGAGGGGCTCACCGTAGGGGCGGCCCGCATCTTCTACGCATCGGTTCCGGAGGATGGGATCCCGCTGGGGGAGTACTTCCTCGTCTTCCAGGGAGTGAGCAAGGAGGAGTTTGCATCACCTGAAAACCCGGAAGGGGATGACGAACGCTCCCAGATGTTCGCCCTGTTCTGGAGGTGGGTCTTCCCGGAGAGCAACACCGAGACCTGGATCGAGTGGGCCAGAAACGACCACGGTTGGAACTTCAAGGACTATTTTCTCCAGCCGGAGCACGCTTCCGCCTTCACTCTCGGGATGCGACACGTGCTGGATCTACCCCGTGATCGGCTTCTCTCCCTGGAAGCGGAGCTCACTCGCCTGGAGCAGACCCGGAACGCGGCTCTCCGGGATTGGCCCACGTACTATGCCCACTCCATCGTGCTCCAGGGATACACCCAGAGGGGTCGGGTCATTGGAGCGGGGATCGGGCCCGGCTCCAGCTCCCAGTACGCCGCGGCGAACCTTTACTCGCCGTGGGGCCGAGTGGGGCTCTTCGGTCAACGGCGAGTGCGCGACAACGATGCGTATTTCCTCTCCCAGGCCCAGGAGGGGGAGCGAGACTTCTGCTGCCACAACGTCTTCCTGGACATCGGCGCCGGGGCCCTCACCACGGTGGCCGGAGTGGAGGTGGACGCCTCCACCACCCTCACCTGGGAGACGAACCGCTATTTCCAGGAGGACAACAACCACTGGAACGTGAACCTGCGCCTCTCCGGCCGGTGGAGGATCCGCTGAGGGAGCT
>SKZC01000311.1 GCA_007127575.1 Gemmatimonadota bacterium | reverse complement strand
TCATGGATCTTTTGCTTTCCGAGTCCGCGGTCTCAGGGGTCGTCATGGTGGGCCTTTTCGGGGGATACGCCATCCGTTTCGCCTCCGAGCTTGCCCGGTCCGAGAGTCGAGCGGCGCGCATCCTCGTCGCTGCGGGTCGTGCGGCGAACAAGCCCCTCGTCCTTCACTCCATCTATGCGGCCTCCGGCTCGGCCCCCGTGCAGATTCTGGAGGAGGAGGGGGTTCCTGTTTTCCGGTCTGTGGAGGTGGCCTGCCGGGCCGCCGCCGCCACCTGGGAACGCGGGAGGATCCTGGCCGAGTTGGCCCGTCGACCTGCGGGGCTCCGGTTCCGGGGTGGGGCCTCCCGGCAGGGTGAAGCCTCTTCGCTTCCAGGTGAGTCCGCAGAGTCGGCGCTTTGGGGTCGCTCCGGAGTCGAGCCCGAGCCTGTGGTCATGGCCCGTAGGGACGGACGGGTGGCGCTCCTCGAGCCGGAGGTCCGCAGCCTCCTCAGCCGCTGGGGTGTTCCCATGGTCCCCGCCACACTCTGCGAAAGCTGGACGGAAGTGCGAGCGGCGGCTCGACTCCTGGGGAATCCGGCCACCTTGAAGGTGGTGTCCGGGACGATCCTCCATAAGACCGATGCCGGCGGGGTGGAGCTGGGGCTCTCCGGGGCACGGGCCGTGCGGCGTGGATACGAACGGATCCTGGAGTCCGTCGCCCGGTTCGCCCGGGAGCGGGATCTGGATCCTGACATTCGCGGGGTCCTGGTCTCCCCCACCCTCTCTCGGCCGGACGTGGAGCTTCTGGCGGGGGTCCGGATGGACCGGGTGTTCGGCCCGGTCCTCACGGTAGGTGCCGGCGGGACGGCGGTAGAGGTGCTTCAGGACGTGGCCCTGCGGGTACTCCCGGTAGAAGAGGAGGAGGTTTTGGAGATGCTGGCTCAGCTCCGCATCTCCCCCATGCTCCACGGGTTCCGGGGGAGGGCTCCAGTGGACATTTCGGGTCTCGCTTCCCTGCTCATGGCGGTGGCGCGCTGTGCGTTGGAAGTGCCCGGACTCCAGGAGCTGGAGCTGAACCCCGTTTTCGTGTCCCCTTCCGGGGTGTGTGCCGTTGACGCTCGAGCGTTCCTGGCGCAGGAACCGGCTGGCGCGCTTGTGAGTCCCCCCTCCGGGGCGCTACCGTCCAGGGCATGAGAAACGTGCGACGATGGACTCGGATGGGAGGGGCGGTGGGCCTCCTCCTTTTGTTTTGGACTACGGCCTGCTCTCCGCGGGCCGATGCGGACGCTCCCTCCCCACCTCCGGAGCTGGAGGGGGATCGGGCGCGGCAGGGGACGGTGGAGGTGGACGCCGACCCGGAGATGGATGTTCGGTCCTGGCAGCTCATCCCCGCCAACGTCACGGGGGAACCCTTTGTTCCCGGGGTGAGCCCCGAGGGGAGGGAGCTCCGAATGGGAGCTGTGGCCATGGCCATGGGGCCCGATCACCCCTTCAGCCCGGATCAGGCGGGGGTCCAATTCCTCTTCATGGGGATCTCCGACGACTGGCTGTACGAGGACGACGCCTCGGTCCTGGAGCTCAACATCGACGGTGAGGGGCCCATGGAGTTCGAAGTGATGGGCTACAACGAATCACCCGGCCAGGGCTACGTCATCGAGACCATGAGCGTTCCGGTACCTGTGGACGTGATTCTCAGGCTGGCCGACGCGGAGTCGGCGGAAGGCCGACTGGGACCCACGTCCTTCTCGTTGGACGAGCAGGTCCTGGGCCACTTCCAGGAGTTTGTGGAGGTCCTTCCCCCGGAGCTTCTGGGCCAGGTCTCCAGGCGTTGACCCAGAAGCTCCGGGGGAAGGGGCCCTTACTCCCGCTCCGCTGAGACCCTCCGGAAGGCCCGGTCCAGCCGTTCCAGCCCCTCCTCCACCTCCTCGGGGGTGATGAGGAGGGAGGGGCCGAAGCGGATCACGTGCCCTCGCAGACCTCCCAAGCCCAGGAGGACACCCTCCTCCCGGGCGGCCTCCATGGCCATCTGAGCCACCTTGGACCCTGGTTCCTTCGTCCCCGGATCCTCCACCAATTCCAGGGCCTGCATGAGCCCCATTCCCCGGGCTTCGCCGACCCATTCGTGCTGGGCGGCCAGCTTTTCCAGGCCCTCCCGGAGGATCCGGCCCTGGGCGGTGGCCCGGGTCGGAACGTCTTCCCGGACCATGACCTCCAAGGTGGCGTCCGCTGCGGCCATGCAAACGGGGTTGCCGCCGAATGTGGAGATGGAGGGGCCGGTCCAGGCATCGGCCACATCGTCTCGGGCCAAGGTCGCTCCAACGGGGAAGCCTCCTGCGATGCCCTTGGCCATGACCATGAGATCCGGGGCCACGCCCCCGTGCTGGATGCCGAACCAGTGGTCGCCCGTGCGGCCGAATCCGGTCTGAACCTCGTCGGCGATGAACAATCCCCCGTAGCTCCGGATCACCTCCGCCGCCCGGGCCAGGTAGCCTGCCGGAGGAACGATGTATCCTCCCGCCCCCTGAATGGGCTCCAGAAAAAGGGCGGCGGGGCGTCCCGACGTGGTGGTCTCGATGACCTCCACCAGATCCTGGATGAAGAACTCGGTGAGCTCCTCCTCCGAAGCCTCTTCTCCCAGGGGGGACCGGAAGGGATACGGGGACCGGGCGTGAACGATCCCGGGGGTGCGGCTGGCCAGCGGCCGCCAGGGCGACTGGCCGGTGAGATTGGAAGCCAGGCTGCTCCGTCCGGAGTAGGAATACCGGAGCGCCACCACCTCGCTGCGTCCGGTGAAGATGCACGCCGCCGCGATGGCTGATTCCACCGCCTCCGTTCCCGAGTTGGTGAAGCATGCCCGGGTGAGGGGGGCGGGACTCAACTCCACCAGCCGTTGAGCCACCTGGAGCTGGGGCTCGGTGATGTAGGCGGTGGAGGTGTGGCCGAGGCGATTCATCTGTCGGGTCACCCGGTCCAGCACTTCTCGAGGGCGGTGACCCAGCGAGGTGGTGAGGATTCCGGCGTAGAGATCCAGGTATTCCTTCCCGTCGGCGTCCCGGACCCGGGTGCCGTCTCCCTCTACCAAGGTCAGGGGAGTCTGGTAGAGGGGCTTCACCCAGGGAAACAGGAGCTCCTTCTGAGCCTGGGCCAGGCTCTTTTTCTCCACCACCGCCCCGCTCACACCATCGCTCATAGCCATCGTCCTTGGAATCTGTATTCTTGAGGGATCATTCGATCTG
>SKZC01000200.1 GCA_007127575.1 Gemmatimonadota bacterium | reverse complement strand
GCCGGGCCCAAGCCCACCCTGTGGGACCTCCAGCCCCCCCAGTGCGGAGTCGCCCACCGAACCCCACACGGACCGAGCATGAGGATGCACCCTCTTCTCCAAGACCCCTCTGGTTCTGTCTGCAGACGCTGTGGGATCGGCTCCCGGACAGAGCCGTTCCATCCGTTCGTAGGGGGCTTTCTTCCAGGCCCGAGCGGCCATGGAAGCGTCCCGGCATCGTCCTGACTGTTCCTCCGTAGCCCTCGAAGAGAGGGAAGTGGAGACGCTTCACTCGCTTCTGCTCCGTTGAAGCCGGGGCTCGCGTGAGGCCGTTGGAAGGATCTGAACGGGGAAAGGAATGAAATCACTCCGCATGCTTCGTGGCGCACGTCCCCCCGGCTGGAGCCCCGTGCTGTCGTGGGGGCTCGATCTCCCCGTTCGGCCCCCGACCCGCGAGGTGAAACGGCGATCTGAACCGACCGAGCACGATCACGCAAACGCCAGCTCCTCTCTTCGGAGCGAACTCGGCCTGGGAAAACCCACGGGCTGCCCCCACTGCGGTGAGCGCCGGTACCACCGCTGGGGACACTTTTCCGGCCGGCAGAGATACCGCTGCACGGGCTGCGGCCGCACCTTCAGCGACTTCACCGGGACCCCCTTGGCGGGATCTCACTATCCCGAGCTTTGGCGGGTGTTTGCGCAGTGCATGGTTCTGGGATGGCCGGTTCGGCCAACGGCGTGGTGGCTGGGAGTCGATAAGGATACGGTTTTTCGGTGGCGGCACCGACTGCTGGCCGCGATGCTCGAGAACGAGCGCGTCACGCTTCAGGGAGTCGTGGAGCTGGACAGCTACCGCTTCATCGCCTCGTCCAAGGGGATGCCCCTCGAGCGCGGGGTCCCGAGACACCGGGCACGTCCGCTCGGCTCCTTGATCTCGGATCCCGGTCCTCGGGCGTGGGTGCTCATGGCCCGTGCCCGGACCGGACGTCTCTGGGGGCGCTTCGTGGGCTTGCGGGATGGCGTCCCGCATGGCCGAACCGTGGTGGAGCTCCTCTCCCCGGCGCTGAGGCATCCGTGTACCGTGGTGGCCAATCAGGCTGTAGGGAGCTCCTGGGGGAAGGCGTGTCGACGGGCTGAGATTCCCTATTGGGGCCCACGCGCTCGGGGCGGATGGGGATTCGGCTCCACAGCGTATTGGCGAGCCCGGATGCAGGAGCGAGACGAGGAGGCGCGGATGCGGAGGAGGGGCGAGATCCTTCCGCGCCCCGGCTCCCTGCCCATTCGTTGGCCGGATCGCTCGCCCACGAATATCACCAGAGCGGACGCGAGGCCCGGCGAGATCTCCGGAGATGGGGGTTGGAGAGAACGGGAGCCGGAGCTCTTGGCGTCCGCCCCCGACCCCACCGAGGCGGAGGCCGAGGAGGCGGACGAGGAGGCGGCGGACCGGTTCCCGTTGGCGGCCGTCCGGGCTCATCGGATCCGGTTCCTCCACTGGCTCATCCGCTTTCGCGGCGTGGCTTCGAAGTATTTGGACCACTATTTGCGCTGGCACCGGTTCGTGGACCAGGGCGGTGCTGCCCGCCATGAGCCGATCCCGCCCGGGCTGCTGAGGCCTGCGGCGGAGGCCATGCTCTGCGAATCGGTCGCTTTCTGACCCCTCGGTCATTCTGGAGGAGGGCGCTTTTCGTTGGTGGTTCCGTGCGACTTTTCCGCCACGCACCGGTGGTGGTCGACAGCCCCGTCCTGAGGGTCCGCCGCGGCTCCTTCCCCGCGTCCACCGTGGTGCCCGGCATGGCTTCTTCCCCGCACCCGCTTGTCTTCTCTCCGGGACCCCGTCCGCGCCTCTCAGGCTCGCTCGTTCCGCTCCGAACCAACAGCTCCCACAGACAGAACGTGAGTGGGGTCGGAAAGAAGGGGGTAGACCTCGGGGAGGGGGCTAGCCCCGCGGCTCAGCCTTTCATCCCCTCGGCCCGGGCTTTCCTGCTCCGGGGGGACGGGCTAGGTTCGGGAATCTGGAAACATCTGTAGTCCAAGGGTGGGACTTGCGTTGACCCGCTTTTGGGGTACGGGTATCTTCCGACGTATGCGGGAATCCTTTCAGTCCCCGCGGCACGGGGGATAAGGAGCCTACATGGTCCGCTCCGGCGCGACGCTGTCCACCCTTCTAATTCTGCTTTCCGTCCTCCTGGCCCCGCCACCGGCCCTTGTGGCTCAGGTTCCGGGCGGTGAGGAGCGGGTCCACACTGTGGAACCTGGTCAGACCCTCTCCGGCATCGCGCTGGAGTACTACGGCAATTCAGCCGGCTGGACGGAGATCCTGGATGCGAACCGGGATCAGATCTCCGACCCGGCCCAACTCCGTGTGGGGATGGAGTTGGTTATCCCGGGTGTGCCCAGGCAGGCTCGTGTGGTGGAACGAGTGCACGTTCCGCCCCCTGACGGTCCGGAGGCGGAGGCGGAGGGCGCGGCGGCCGGCATCCCGGCGGGCCAACTGGAGGCGGTTCGCCAGCGACAGGCCCTGGCCCGGTACGGGTCTTTCGAGCCTGCTCCTCCCCCGGCCTACACAGGGGAGCGGACGGTCTTTTTCGACCCTCCGGGCCTGGCGGCGGAGGGGATGACCATCGAGGGGTGGCGCCCCGAGGACGTTCCGGCCTTTCCCGAGGAGGTGTTTCGAGCTTCGGGGTGGTTGCTCCGGCCGAACGAGTCGTTCCAGCCCCTGGGTCGCATCACCTCCTTCGCCGGCGATCAGGACATCCGCCTCTTTCGAACGACGCTTCAGCACCGGGATCTGGTGCGTGGGGAGTTCGAGGGAGATCGACGCCCCGAGGTGGGGGAGCGGTTCCTGGTGGTGAAGGAGGGGCAGTCCATCGACGAGGTGGGCACGGTGATCCGGCCGACGGGTCGCGTCATCGTTCGCCGTGTGGTCCCAGCCGGAGCCGTCCTGGAGCTCGTCAACGAGTACGACCGCGTGGAGTTGGGCCACTATCTGCTCCCGGACCGGACCAGCCCCGTATCTCCCGGAATGGAGGCGGAGCCCACGGACGAGTGGCTGGAGGCGCGGATCCTCGCCTTCGAGCGGGAGCGGGAGATCCAGCTCCGCAACGACCGTGCGTTCCTGGATGTGGGCCGAGCCGAGGGGGTGCGGCCGGGAGACGAATTCGTCCTCCTGCTCGGCGAGGAGGAGGGCTGGGACGGGCGGGTGGTGGCCCGTCTGCAGGTCCTGGACGTGAGGGAGACCACCTC